>DASUNL010000221.1:0-26347 GCA_036277175.1 Pyrinomonadaceae bacterium
CTCTTTAGAACCTGACGGAGATGCCTCCGCGCACCATGCGACGCATCGCGTTGACGAGCAGCGCGCTGTCGCCGTCCTCGACGCCGCTCGTTAGGTCGAAGACGTTGCGCGCGTCGATGACGGCCTCGGCGCGCAAGGGCAGTCCGAAGTTGGGAAGCTCCTGCGTGACGAGGATGCTCAAGCTCGGGTCGTAGACGGCGAGCCGCCCGGCGAACGGGTCGATGGCGAAGACGGCCGCGCGCGGCGAGAATCGGAGCACGGTGCGGACGCGCGTCCCTTCGAGCGGGGTCGCGTCCACTTGCGCGGCGGCCGTCTGGAAGAAGGCGTCTTGGAAAAGCTGCTCGGGGTTGACGAGCCCGTCGTGAGAAAGGTGCTGGCCGTGGCCGCAGGCGTAGCCGGCCGAGGCTTCGAGGTGCTCGCTAAAGCGGCGCGTGTAGACGACGCGGATGCCGCGCGCGCCGCCCTGCTGGTTGGCGACGCTCAGAAGCTCCGCGCCCTGCGCCGTGTCGAAGGCCGCGATGGGCGCTGTCAAAAGTCCGACGCCGCGACCGTCGACGGTGTCGAAGAAGGCCGTCGCCTCGACCGAAGAGTTCTCGCCGAGCACGCGCTCGACGCCGAACTCAAGACGGCTCGTGCGTTCGAGCACGGCGCGACCATCGACGATGGCGACCGGCGCTCCGGCGTCCTCGCGGAAAAAGACGGGCTGCCCCTCGGCAATCTCGAAGCCTTCGAGGCGCGCGGCCGGGTTCGTGCCCGGAGCGTAGGCGGCGCGCAAGCGCGTGCGCGCGTCGGCGTCGAACTGGAAGCCGAGGCGCGGCGTAAACGAGGCGTCGCCGCCCGCCGCCCCGACGAAGCGCGAGTAGTCGAGTCCCATGACGACCACGACGCCGTCGCGCACGACCCACTCGTCAACCGCTCGCACCGAGACTTGCCCGAGCGAGTCTTCGCCGCCGTTAGCATCACTCGCTTCGGTGTTGTTGAGACGGAGGCGCGCGCCGCCGAGCGTCGCGCTCAGGCGGTGACGCGCGCTCAGGCGCACGCGGGCCGTGCCTTCGAGGCGCTCGGACGCGCCCATCTGCCCGGCGAAGATGAGGTCGAGGCTTTCGCTGAAAGGACTGCTGACGGCGAAGTTCACTCCGCCGAAGTCGCCGAGCGCGGGCGAGGCCGAAGAGGCGTAGAAGGTCTGCACGACGCCACGCGCGCGCGCGCGTCGCGAAGGCGAGTCGTCGCCTTCCAAAGTCTCTTCAACACCCGACGCATCGGTCGTCGCATCAGTCGAGGCGGGCGCCCCCGCGACTTCGACCGTCGTCCGCTCCGACTCCTTGACGTTGAAGATCGAGCGGCGGCGGTTCATCGCGCGCAGTTTGAACTTGGGGTCGTTGCGGTCTGCGCGACGCTCGGGCGCGGTGTTGCCCTGCCCGGCGGGTTCGAGGTTGAAGCGGTAGATGTATTTGCTCGACGCGCTGATTTGGACGGAGCTGAAGGTGGCGGGTGAAAAGCCGGAGGCCACGGCGCGCAGGACGTAGCGGCCCGGCGCGACGCGCGTGGCGAACGTCCCGTCGGCGCGGCTGCGCGTCTGCCTGACGACCTCTTCCGCGCCCTCGCGCACGAGCGTGACGAGCGCGCCCGCCAAGGGGTTGCCGCTACTGTCGCGCACCGAGCCGCTGACCGTGCCGAGACTCGCGCTCGCGCGCCGCCCGCCGCCCGTCGCCGCCGGTGCGGCCGAGACGGACGCGCACAGGGCGGTGCAGACGGTAAAGGCCGCGAGCAGGGCGAGCGACGTGCGCCAGTAATATCTACTCATCGCGGAGAAACCTCCCGGCGCGCCCTTCCCGAAAAAGGAAGGGCCGCTCGTCGTGCGTGCAATCTTTCGTGTGTCCACTATTTTTGCGCGTCTCACGCCGTCGGGAGCGAGGCGGAAAGACCGTCGCCCCTGTCGGGACGTGGCCTTCCCTTAAAACCCCAACGCCTTAAACGAGTTGAACCGAGGAGACAGTCTGTGTCCGACCCGCTTGAGCGAAGAAGGCATTTTCCGCCAACCGCGCGAGGGGTGTCAAGCACCGCAATCCATCCGGGGGACTCGGCCTGAGGCTCAAAGAAAGCTCTTCACTGCTCGGTTAAATGCTTCGATGCGGCTTCGGCGACGCCGGGTTTGCCCGTCCCCGAAGCCGCATGTTAGGATGCCGGGTGCTGCACAAAGTTTTTCACACAGGCCAGCCCGCCGCTGCGTCGCCCGAAATTTCTCCGAATGCAATGACCGACGAGGTTCGCACCACGCGCTTCCCCAACGGCCTGACGGTCTTGAGCGAGCGCATGCCGCAGCTTCGTTCGGTGACGGTCGGCGTCTGGGTCAGGCGCGGCTCGCGCCACGAGCCTCCGCACTTAAACGGCATCTGCCACTTCATCGAGCACGCCGTCTTTAAAGGCACAGGCCGTCGTTCGGCCCTCGACATCGCCGTCGAGTCCGACCGCTTGGGCGGGCACTTCGACGCCTACACGACGCACGAGCTGACGGGCTTCGCCCTGAAGGTCGTCGACACGGCCCTGCCGCAAGCCTTCGACCTTCTGGCCGACATGCTCTCGCGCCCGCGCTTCGACGAGGACGACCTCCGGCGCGAGCAGCGCGTCATCATCGAAGAGATGAAGATGGTCGAGGACACGCCCGACGAATTTCTGTCCGAGCTATTCACGGCCGCCTACTTCCCCGAACACCCTCTGGGCCGCCCCATCGAGGGGACGGCCGAAACGGTCTCGTCCTTCGGTCACGAGCGCACGGCGGAGTTTCACGCCCGCGCCTACGCCCCCGCCAATCTCGTCGTCGCCGCCGCCGGTAACGTCTCGCACGAACAACTCGTCGAACTCGCCGCGCGCGCATTCAACACCGAAGCGGGCGACGATGCGACGCGGCGCGACGACGAAGCGGAGACGCCGCCGCGCCCGGCCGCGCCCATCCTCATCGAGCGCAAGAAGGAGTTGGAACAGGCGCACCTGATACTCGCGTCGCCTTGGCCCTCGGCGCGCGACGAAGACCGCTACGCCGCGAGCCTCCTCGGCTCGGTCATCGGCGGCGGGACTTCGAGCCGCCTGTGGCAAGCGGTGCGCGAAGAGCGGGGCTTGGCTTACTCGGTCGGCGCGGCCGCGAGCCACTTCACCGACACCGGCCTCTTTCAGATTTACGCGGGCACGTCGCCCGAGCACTTGGACGAAGTGCTCGACCTCTCGATGATAGAACTGCGGCGCGTCGTGCGCGAGGCTGTCGGCGAAGAGGAACTGAGGCTCGCCAAAGACCAGACCATCTCTTCGATTCTGTTGGGCCTCGAATCGACGAGCGCGCGCTGCGGCGTACTCGCCCGTCAGGAGATTACGCACGGCCGGCGCGTCTCACCCGACGAGATAATCGCGCGCGTCGAGGCCGTGACGCCCGAAGACATGCCCCGCGTCGCGCGCGCGAACTTCCGCGCCGAGGCTCTGGCCTTGGGCGCTCTGGGCGACTTGAACGGCTTTAGCGTTGACCGCGCGCGTCTGGAGGTCTGATGTCAGAAGAGCGTCACGTCGAGCTGTCAGTCAATCTGGCCGGCGCGGTCGTGCTCGGCGTCGTCTTCAGCTTCATCTTCTCGGGCGGCGAGCGCGGGGCGACGCTCGCGGAGCTAATAGTCAACTTCGCCCAAGGCTTCGGCGCGTACGCGGCGGCCGCGCTCTTCGCGAAAAAATACCACCTCGACGATCCGGGGCGCGGCGTCGTCCCGCTCGCCGGGTCGCTGCTCGTGGCGGCGTGCTTCTTCACTCTGCACGCCGGCCCTTCGGAGTCGCTGGCGAGCGCCGCGCTCGCCTTCGCAGGGATGTTCGCCGGGTGGACGGCCCTGTCGGCCGTCGTCATCTCGCTCGCGCATGCGTGCGCGTGGCTCGCGCGCAAGTTCGACCTCTTCTCCGTGGACGCATGAGGCTCACCGTCTTAGGCAGCGGCTCGACCGGCAACGCCGTGCTCATCTGCGCGGGCGAGACGCGCGTGCTCGTCGACGCGGGCCTGAGCGCGCGCGAGACGGCGCGCCGCCTCGCCGTAGTCGGCGAAGACGTGTCGCGGCTCGACGGCGTCATCATCACGCACGAGCACGGCGACCACGCGGGCGGCCTCCGCGTCCTACTTAAAAGTCTTGAGTGCCCCGTCTACATCTCGGCCGAGACGCGCGACGCCTACATCAGCGAGCGGACGCGCGCGACGGGCGGCGACGAGTCGCGCAAGCGCGCCGAGGCCCTGCGCGGTCGCACCGAAGAAATCTGTTCGAGCCAAGACTTCCGCATCGGCGAAATCGACTTCCACCCGTTCACCGTCCCGCACGACGCGGCCGACAACTTCGGCTTCATCGCGCGCCACGACGGCGTCTGCGTCGCGACCTTGATGGACTTCGGCTGCATCACGACGCTCATCGCCGAGCGCCTGCGGGGCTGCGCGGCCGTCGTCATCGAGTCGAATCACAGCCGCGACATGCTCAAGGCGTGCGAGGTCTACCCTTGGGAGTTGAAGCAGAGGATTCTGTCGCGCACCGGCCACCTGTCGAACGAGGACGTCGCGGCGTGGCTGCGCGAGGGCTTCGACGGCTCGGCCGAGCACGTCGTCTTGGCGCACCTCTCGCAGCGCGCCAACAACCCTTACGTCGCGCAACTCTCGGCCGAGGTCGCGCTCAAGGAGCGCGGGATGCTCTTTCAGACGACGACCAAAATCTCCCTCTCGCACCCGAAAGAGCCGACGCCGTGGATAGAGTTTTGAAGAAGGCAAAAGGAAAAAGTAAAAAGGTAAAAGTGAAGACGAGGCCGCGCCTTCTTACTTTTGCCTTTTGCCTTTTACCTTTTGCCTTCCTCGCCTTCCTCGCTTGCGAGGTCGACGAGCGGCGGACGATGCCCTCCGAGGCGCAGGCGACGATTGACCGCGTGACCGAGGAGATTGCCGCCGGTCAGGACGAAAAGATTTACGCCGAGGCGGCCGAAGAGTGGCGCGCCGAAGTCGCGCCCGAAGAGAGCGGCGCGGCGTTGCGGCGGGTGCGCGAGCGTCTGGGGCGCGTCCAGAGCCGCGCGATGTATTCGGGCGTGCAGAGCGGCGGCGGCGGCACAAGCGAAAGGGGCGCGCGGACGACGAGCCACACGCTGACCGTCACGTATCAAACGACCTTCGAGCGCGCGACCGGCATGGAGACCTTCCGCCTGCTCGAACGCGACGGACGCTGGCTGCTCGCCGGCTACACCGTCACTTCCGACGCGCTGAAATGAAAAGATGATTAGTCGTTACACGCTGCCCGAGATGGGCGCTCTCTGGTCGGAGGAGAACAAGTTCAGGAAGTGGCTGGACGTGGAGGTGGCCGTCTGCGAAGTCCACGCCGAGATGGGGACGATTCCGCGCGAGGCGGTCGAAGAGATTAAGTCCAAGGCGCGTTTCACGGTCGAGCGCATCAACGAAATCGAGAAGACGACCGACCACGACGTCATCGCCTTCACCACCGCGCTCGCCGAAAATATCGGCGACGCCGCGCGCTTCGTACACTACGGGCTGACCTCCTCGGATGTCGTCGACACGGCCAACGCGCTTCTCCTGCGCGACTCGTGCGACCTGCTGCTCGCAAAAGTTGACGCCCTCTCGGAAGTTTTAAGACGCCGCGCCTTCGAGTTCCGTCACACGCCGCAGGTCGGACGCACGCACGGCGTCCACGCCGAGCCGACTTCGTTCGGCCTGACCTTCGCGCTCTGGTACGACGAGACGCGGCGCAACCGCGCGCGGCTCGTGCGCGCACGCGAGGCGGTGGCCGTCGGTAAGATTAGCGGCGCGGTCGGCGCGTTCGCGCACCTCGACCCCGTCGTCGAAGAGCGCGTCTGCGCGCGCCTCGGACTTCGGGCCGCCCCCGTCTCCACACAAATCATCCAGCGCGACGTCTACGCCGAGTACCTGACGACTTTGGCCCTCGTCGCCTCTTCGCTCGACAAGTTCGCTCTGCAAGTCCGCCACTGGCAGCGCACCGAAGTGCGCGAGGCCGAGGAGCGTTTTAAGACGGGGCAGAAGGGTTCGTCGGCGATGCCGCACAAGCGC
Source organism: Pyrinomonadaceae bacterium (assembly GCA_036277175.1). Lineage (GTDB taxonomy): Bacteria > Acidobacteriota > Blastocatellia > Pyrinomonadales > Pyrinomonadaceae > DASQDT01. The sequence goes on from DASUNL010000221.1 coordinate 6,074, forward strand.
AACCCCATCTTGTCGGAGCGCATCTGCGGCATGGCGCGTCTCGTGCGAGGCTACGCCGTCGCCGGTTTAGAGTCGGTCGCGCTCTGGCACGAGCGCGACATCTCGCACTCGTCGGCCGAGCGCGTCACGCTCCCCGACTCGTCCATCACGCTCGACTACATGCTGGCGAAGACGACGTCACTCTTGGACGGCCTCGTCGTCCACACCGAGCGCATGGCCGAGAACCTCAACGCGACGCGCGGACTCATCTTCAGCGGGCAACTCCTGCTCGCGCTCACGCGGGCCGGGGCGTCGCGCGAGGCCGCATACGAGTGGGTGCAGCGCAACGCCATGCGCGCGTGGGACGAGGGCGCGGACTTCCGCGCCCTCGTCCTCGAAGACCGAGACATCGCCGCGCGGCTCTCGCGCGAAGAGGTCGAGCGCGTCTTCTCGCTCGACACCTACATGCGCAACGTCGACTCGGTCTTCGAGCGCGTCTTTTCAAGTCCGGAGGGCAAGTGAAAGCAAAAGTCTACGTCACCTTGAAGGCGGGCGTGCTCGACCCGCAGGGGAAAGCCATCCATCACTCGGTCGAGCTTTTGGGTTTCGACGGCGTGCGCGACGTGCGGCAGGGCAAATACTTCGAGGTCGCTTTGGACGACGCGCTCGGCGAGGCTCAGGCGCGAGCGCGCGCCGAACAACTCGCCCGCGACGTTTTGTCGAACCCCGTCATCGAAGACTTCCGCGTGGAGATAGAACAGTGAAATTCGGCGTCATCGTCTTCCCCGGCTCGAACTGCGACCACGACGCTTACCACGTCATCTCGAAGCACGTCGGGCAGCCCGTCGACTTCATCTGGCACCGCGACACGGACTTGTCCACCTACGACGCCGTCATCATTCCGGGCGGCTTCTCCTACGGCGACTACCTGCGCGCCGGGGCGCTCGCGCGCTTCTCGCCCGTCATGCGCTCGGTCAAAGAGTTCGCGGCCGAAGGGCGACTCGTCCTTGGCATCTGCAACGGCTTCCAGATTCTCTGCGAGGCCGGTCTGCTTCCCGGCGCGCTGATACGAAACCGCGACCTGCACTTCGTCTGCGAGCACGTCCACGTCCGTTTGGAGACGACCGAGACGCCCTTCACGCACGAGCTCGAACCCGGCCGCGTCTTGCGCATCCCCATCGCGCACGCCGAGGGCAACTACGTCTGCGACGACGAGACGTTGGAGGAGCTGCGGCGCGAAGACCGCGTCGTCTTCCGCTACTGCGACGCGGAGGGGCGGACGACCGAGGAGTCGAACCCGAACGGCTCGCGCGACTCGATTGCGGGCATCTGCTCGCGCGAGCGCAACGTCTTGGGGCTGATGCCGCACCCGGAGCGCGCGTGCGAAGAGCTGCTCGGGTCGTCCGACGGTCAGGGCATTTTCCGCTCGCTCGCCTCGACGCTCGCCGCGCGCGCCTGACACATGTTTGCGGCCGGCGGAAATTCGCGTTGACATTTAAGCCCGCCGGGAATAACGTACCCGGCGCGCACATCTGTCAAACGCTAACGCAACCTCAAAGGAGGCGTTAGTCCCACGTCCACAAAACTCCAGCGAGGGGCGCGCCCGCGCCGCCGTTTGCGCCGCGCGAAACACGCCCCGGAAGCCGACCCGAACTCCCGATTCTCCTAAGGAGGCGAAAAGCTTATGGAATACCTGTTTTGGGCGTTAGCAGGGTGGTGCGGCACGCCTTGGCGGAGATGGCCGCCCCCGCCGCCGCCCGATCCGTGGTGGTGGATCATCAAAATCATCGCGGTCGTCGGCGGCATCGTCGGCGGCATTCTCACCGACCGCTACATCGGGGCCGCCGAGAGGTCGCCCATCCGGTTCGTCGCCACGGTCGTCGGCGCGGCGCTCCTCGGGCGCGTCCTCGCCGAGATAGCCAGCGAATTCGGCGGAAACCGTGGGCCCATCGCGGGCGTCGACGCGCGGGGCTAAGCGCCGCGAAGGCGAAAAGGACGCGGGCGGGACTCTCTAGAAGCGACCGCCACGCGAAAGACGAAGAGAGGAGAAGGCCGGGAAGTCGTCCGTGCCTTCTCCTCTCTTCGTCTTTATAAGGTCGCGCGTCGCGCGCGTCGCTTCACACAGAAGACGTGCGCGCCGTCGCGCGACCGGGTGCGTCGTCCGCCTTACTGAAGCTTGAGCGAGTCGAGGAACTTCTTGCCCTCGTCGGTGATGGTCTTGCCCTGCGGCGAGATGTAGATGGCTTGGTAGAGGCGCGGCTTCGCCCAGTAGATGCGCGCCGTAAACGTGGCCTTCTTGTCGGGCACGTCGCCGACGATTTCGCGGCCCGGATAGCTGCCGATGGTCACGTTGCGCTCGCTCGTGAGCTTGCCGTTGACGTTACGCAGCGCGCCGTCGCGCCCCGAGTCGAGCAGAAGTTTCGGGTCGCTCAGGGCGTTGGCGATCTGTGCGGGGAACTCGTTGTAGGCGACCATGAAGGCTTCGCTGCTGCGCTCGACGCTCAGGATGTTGACCGTCACCGGCCCGGCCGGACTCTGGACGGTCTGCGTCTGCTTGGTCGGCTTGCCCGGCATCTCGACCGTCATCCCGCCCTCGTTGACGGTCTCCCACTTGGTCGTCATGCCGCCGCAGGCGAGCGCGAACACCGCCATCGCGGCGAGGGCCGGAAATGTAATTCTCTTTCTCATAATCGGGGGTCTCTCTTTATTCAAAAAAATTAGTCGAAGAGCGGGCGGGAGTTTGACACAAACCGGCCGAAGATGAAAGCTAAATCCGCGCGGCGGCGGCCGGGCGCGGGCCGAAACCCGCCGCCTTCGGGTATAATTTCAGCGGCGAACCGCCCCCGCCCGCCCCGCATCGGATAGACGCGAAATCTCCCCCCGCCCCGGCCTCTTCAGGCAGGTTGAAAACGCTCTTGAGCCATGAAAGACTTTCTGATTATGACGAGGACGATTAAGACAGCCGCGCTCCTGCTTGTGCTACTCACGGCGACCCACTCGGCCAACGCGCAGTCGGGCGCGACGCGCCCGCGCCGCGTTAACCCCGCCCCCGCGCCCACACCCGCCGCGACGCGCGCCGTGAGCGACACGGGCGCGACCACCGGCACGACCACGCCCCGCCGCACGACGACGCCCGCGCGCACCGCGCCCGCCGCGACGCAGCGCGCCGCGTCGGCCGGCACGGCGCGCGCCTTCGAGCTGTTTCAGCAGAAGCAGTTTGAGGCGGCCGTGCGCGAGGCGAAGCTCGTGACGGCCAACGACCCCGCGAACTCCGAGGCGTGGAAGATAGCCGGGTTCGCCGAGATGGAGTTGAAGCGTTACGCGGAGGCGGCCGCAGACCTCCAACGCGCCCTCGAACTCCAACGCGCCGCAGGCGAAGAGGACGCGAACACCTCGGACGCGCTCGCCACGGCCTACGTCCGCACGGAGAAGTTCGCGGAGGCGCTGCCGCTACTCGTCGCGGCGACGACGCGCGCGGGCGCGAAGCCCGACGCGCTGACCTACTACTATCGAGGCTTGGCCGAGTACCGCACGAACAGGCGCGCGGAGGCCGAGGTCTCCTTTAACGCCGCCGTCAAGGCCGACCCCAAGAACTCCGCCTCGCTCTTCTACCTCGGCCGCATGGCCTTCGAGCGCAAGGACGACGCGGCGGCCATCCAGTTCCTCAACCGCGCGACGACGGCCGACCCGCGACTCGCCGAAGGCTGGACGCTTCTCACTTACTCTTACCTGCGCCGCGCCGACGCGGCCGGCGGCGAAGGGCCGAAGGCCGACGCCGATTATCTGAGCGCCATCCGCGCCAGCGAATCGCTCGTGCGCCTGCGCCCGGACGAAGCGGCGACGGCCCTGCACGGTCAGGCGCTCATCCGCGCCAAGCAGTACGCGCGCGCGGCCACGGCGCTTGAGCGCGTCGCCGCCTCGCCCGAGGTGAAGGGCGAGACGCTCTATCTTCTGGGCTTCGCCTACACGCAGGCGAAGAACTCGCCGAAGGCGGTCGCGGCCCTTGAGCGCGCCGCCGCGAAGACGCCGCAGGACGTGAACATCTACCGCATCCTCGGCTACAACTTCGAGGTCTTGAAGCAGTACGCCAAGGCGCTCGCCGCCTACGAAAAGGGACTGACCTTCGCGCCCGAGGACGCCGAACTCAAACAGTCGGCCGAGCGCATCCGCCCCTTCGCCCAATAGCTGTCAGCAGTCAGCACTCAGCTTTCAGCTTTCACTCGCGGCATCAAGCCGCATGAGATGAACGCTGAATGCAAGTGAGACTCAAAGCTGATTGCTGAACGCTGACTGCTGACAGCTACTCTTCACTTGTCACTCGTCACTGCTTGGCGTAGCATCGCGCCATGAAGAGAGTACAACTTTGCGGCGCGCGCGTGCGCGGCCTCGTGGGGTTTCTGGCCGTCGCGGTCTTTGTGGCGCTCGGGGCGGCGGAGGCGGGCGCGGCCAACTGGAAGGGGCTTGAGCCGCTCAAGTCGCGGCGCGCGGACGTGGAGCGCGCGCTCGGGCAGCCCGTCCGCGACGCGGTCGGCGCGGACGGCACGCTCGAATTCACGGTGCTCGGCGGGCGCGTCACCGTCCTCTTCGTCACGCCGAAGTTCATCGCGGCCAAAAAACTCTCGCCCGAGCTTGAAGGCACAGTCCTTCAAATCGTCCTCCAGCACGACAGCGCGAGCGACACGCCCGCGTCGCTGAAGATTGACGGCGACAAGCGTTACGAGCGCGAGTCGGAGGGCGAGGTGGCCGTCTACCGCAACCTCCGCGACGGCGTCGTCTACACCTTCCGCAGCGGCAAGCTCATCACGACGCGCTACTCGCCGCCCGCCGAACAACTCGCGCGCCTCGCGCAGAGGAAAAAATAATCAAGTAGTCAGTAGATGCTCTATCGCACACACCTCCTGACCGAGTTGGACGCGCGGCGCGAGGACTTCGCGCGGTTCGAGCGTTCGCAGCGTGACGAGGTGCGCGAGGCGGCCGAAGCCTTGCGCGCGGTCGGCTCGATGAAGTGCGCGCAAGTAAGGGAGCGCGCGGTCGGCGCGTCGCGCAAAGGCGTGACGCTGCCCTCGGCCGAGCTTGATGCCACGGACGAGAGCATCGTCGTCGCGTTCGCAGAGCGTTGGCGCTCGCACGAGGAGGCGCGCGCGTGGGCCGCGCGCGTGCTCTCGGGTCGCACGACGTTCGCGGCCGACGGCAGCCAGATTTATCCGGGGCGCGAATGCACGATGCCGGTCGCGGCCGTGCAGGTCGCCTCCTTCGAGAACCCGCACTCGGCCGACGGGAGCTACACGAAGGAGGCGCACTTCAAGGTCATCACGCCCGACGAGCTTTTGGAGGGCGACCGCGCCTACGAAAGCCCTGAGCAGGTCATCGGCGCGCGGCGCTTCGAGCTTGAGGTCAAGACCATCTGCGACTTCATCGCGCGCGCGCGCGGCTGGCGCGGACGCGGCGAGCGCGCTCCCGTCGCCTTCCTCGACGGCTCGCTCCTCATCTCTTCCCTGCGCAAGGGCACGGAAGTCCTCTTCTCGAAACGCTACGCCGAGGCGCTCGACGAACTCCTGCGGCTCTCTCGCGAGTGCGAGGTTCCGGTCGTCGGCTACATCGATCAGTCGTTCGCGCCCGACCTGCGCGGACTCATCGAGGCGCTCGACCCGGAGCGCGCGCGCACCGGAGTCTACGACGCGCAACTGCTGCGCGCGCCCGTCGGCGCGAGCGCCGCGCCGATGCTACAGTCGTGGGGCGACCGCACCGTCTTCTGGCTCTGCCGCCGCGCGAACCTCGCGCCGGAGTTTTACGACGAGGCGGGCGAGCCTCTGGTCGGCTTCGCCTACATGCAGACGACGGCCGACGGCAACCCGGCGCGCGTCGAAGTGCCTTCGTGGGTCTTCGGCGCGGGGCTTTTGGAAGAGGTCTTCGACGCGGTGCGCGCCGAGTGCGTCGTCGGCAACGGCTACCCCTACGCCATCGAGACGGCCGACGCGGCGGCCGCGATGACGGGGCGCGACCGCGAGCAGTTCCTGCGCGTGATGCAGGACTTCGCCGCGCGCCACGAGCTAACGTTTCGCGTCGCGCGCAAGCCTTCGAGCAAAGCGCGGCGGCGTTAGGCGCATCCAAACGACGAACATGCACGGCGACTGGAAAGACGAGGGCGGTGGGCGCGTCGGCGCGGCGGGCGCGGATGAGGTGCGTGTGGTCGCGTGCCCCGCGTGCGGGGCGGTCGTGCGGCGCGAGGACGCGCAGTTTTGCGCGACGTGCGGGCGCGCGCTGACGGGCGCTGACGGGAGTTACCTCCCGTCCGACTCTCTGCGCGCCTCCTATCACTTGCAGGGGCGGCGCGGCGCGGCGACGCTCGCGAGCCGCCTGCGAACTTCTGAACAGGCGAGGCGGGCGGAGAGAACGATGACGACAGACGGCGGACACACGCACGGCGCGGCGCATGTTGACCTCTTCGCGCGCAACCGCAACGGCGCTTCGACGACGGCGCTCGCCTTCGTCGCCTACTCGCTCGTCCCGTACCTCGGCATCCTCTTCTGCCCCGGCGCGCTCCTGCTCGGCGGCATCGGCCTCCTGCGCGCGCACCGCTCGCCGCACCTCGGCGGCCGACGCGCCTCCGTCATGAGCATCGTCTACGGCGTCATCATCACCGGCGCGCAAATCTTCCTCTGGTGGATTCTCTACAAAGTCCCCGAGTGGTCGCGCCAGTCGCCTTGGACTTTATGAGCTTGTCAATGGTTCGCATCGCGCGCATCGTCAAATCCAACTCGCACGTCGACTACGTCGGGCGCGTCGTCGATAAGATGGACGCCGTCGCGCCGCCGTCGGCCGACGACTACGGCTTCGCGCAGTTCGTCAGACTCCCCGTCGAAGGCGCTGGCGAAGTGGTCGGCGTCATCTACGACACGCAGCTCGCCAACCCCGACTACGGGACGTTCGGCCCGCGCCTCTCTTCGCACGCCGAGCTGGCCGTCTTAAGCCCCGACTACCTAAACGAGCAGGGCGTGCTCGTCGGCATCCTGCTCGTCGGCTGGCGCGAGGCCGCGGGCGCGGGCGACGGAGGCCGCGCGGCGGCGAGCCGTCAGGGCGTGCCGCGCCGCGTGATTCCCGTCGGGCAGGACGTGTTCAAGATGGAGTCGGACGAGGTCGCGGAGTTTCACCGCTCGGGCGGCGAGGTGCGCTTGCACTACTACTCGCAGGTCATCGCGCACGCGGGCGCGTTCGCCGTGCCGCTCGTCGAGGCCGTCATCGAACAGCTTGAGCCGCTCTGCGAGCCGGCCGAACGGCAGCGCCTCTGCGTGCTGAAGAAGTCTCTTTCGTGGCAACGCACGCTCGGCGGCGTGCGTCTATAAAGTCGCCGGCGAAAGACTCACACCCGGAAGGAAACAGGACAGATGAATATCGCGCGCAGAAGTTTGGCGGCCGCGCTCTTGTCGACGCTCATCGCGACGGCGCACGTCTCGGCGCAGAGGACGCGGACGGTCGAAGACCCGGCCGAGAGTAAGGAGGCGGCGACCGAGACGGCCGAGGCGTCGTCGAAGTCGAAGGCCCCCGCGCCCGCCCCGCTGCCGAAGATCGTCAAGGCCAAGTACATGGGCGGCTTCCTCGGCTACAACAAGAAGCAGGAGGGGACGCTCAACTTCGACGACCGCAACCAGCGGCTCGTCTTCCGCGACAAGAACGAGAAGGAGATTATTTCGCTCAGCTACGACGCGGTCGTCGTCGCCTTCGCCGACTCGAAGGCCAACCGCTGGCTCGGGCCCGGAGCAAGCGAGGCGGCGCGCGTCGGCGGTATCGTGACGCTCCCCTTGTTCCTCTTTAAGAAGCGCTCCGAATACCTCTCCATACAGTTCCGCGACCCCGACACGGACGCCGAGGGCGTGACGAGTTTTAAGATGGACACGGACGAGCTGGCGAACTCGATGGTCTACGCGCTCGCACAGAAGGCCGGACTCGTCCAGCGCGGCGAAATCTACGTCCGCACCAAGAAGAAGGCCGAGGCCGACCCCGCCGCCGCCGACAACAAACCCGCGCCGCCCGAATAACCAGACTTCAACGAAAAGTCAGCGCCGCTCGCAGACGCGAGTGGCGCTGACTTTTTTGCTCAGTGCTCGCGGGTCGCGCCCGACGGCAGCTCGCCCTGATAAAGCTCCGCGCCCGAGGCGACGAACTCGGCGGCCTTCTCGCGCATGCCCGCGTCGAGCGCCGCGCGCTCGTCGAGTTCTTTGCGCGCGGCGTAGTCCCTGACCTCCTGCGTAATCTTCATCGAGCAGAAGTGCGGGCCGCACATCGAGCAGAAGTGCGCGAGCTTCGCGCCCTCCTGCGGCAAGGTCTCGTCGTGATACTCGCGCGCGACCTCAGGGTCTAAGGCGAGGTTAAACTGATCCTCCCAGCGAAACTCGAAGCGCGCCTTCGACAGAGCGTTGTCGTGCATCTGCGCGCCCGGATGACCCTTCGCCAAGTCGGCCGCGTGCGCCGCAATCTTGTATGCGATGACGCCGTCTTTTACGTCCTGCCGGTCGGGCAAACCCAGATGCTCCTTCGGCGTGACGTAGCAGAGCATGGCCGTGCCGAACCATCCGATCATCGCCGCGCCGATGGCCGACGTGATGTGGTCGTAGCCGGGCGCGATGTCCGTGACGAGCGGCCCGAGCGTGTAGAACGGGGCTTCCTGACAGACTTCGAGCTGGCGGTCGACGTTCTCTTTGACGAGGTGCATGGGGACGTGTCCCGGCCCCTCGATCATCACCTGACAGTCCGACTCCCAAGCGATGCGCGTCAACTCGCCGAGCGTTTCGAGTTCGGCGAACTGCGCCTCATCGTTGGCGTCGGCGATACTTCCGGGGCGGAGTCCGTCGCCCAGAGAGAAAGACACGTCGTAGGCGCGCATGATCTCGCAGATTTCGCGGAAGCGCGTGTAAAGAAAACTCTCCTCGTGGCGCGCGAGACACCACTTCGCCATAATCGACCCGCCGCGCGAGACGATGCCGGTCGTCCGCCGCGCCGTCAGGGGGATGTACGCGAGGCGCACGCCCGCGTGGATGGTGAAGTAGTCGACGCCCTGCTCGGCCTGTTCGACGAGCGTGTCGCGGTAGACCTCCCAAGTGAGTTCCTCGGCGCGGCCGCCGACTTTTTCGAGCGCCTGATAGATGGGGACGGTGCCGATGGGGACGGGCGAGTTGCGCAGAATCCACTCGCGCGTCGTGTGGATGTTCTTGCCCGTCGATAAGTCCATCACGGTGTCCGCGCCCCAGCGCGTCGCCCAGCGCATCTTCTCGACCTCCTCCTCGATGGAAGAGGCGACGGCCGAGTTGCCGATGTTGGCGTTAACTTTGACGAGGAAGTTGCGGCCGATGATCATCGGCTCGGACTCAGGATGATTGACGTTGGCGGGGATGATGGCGCGCCCTCGCGCGACCTCGCTGCGGACGAACTCCGGCGTGACGAACGAGGGGATGGCCGCGCCGAAACTCTCGCCACGGTGTTGATGAAAGAGCGAGCTTCGGTCGTCGCGGCCGTGCTCTCTCATCGCGTGGAGCGCCGCCGCGCGCCCCATGTTCTCGCGCAAGGCGACGAACTCCATCTCAGGCGTCACGACACCGCGCCGCGCGTAGTGCATCTGCGTGACGGCGCGGCCCGCCTTCGCGCGCAAGGGTGCGCGCCGAAGGCCGGGAAAAGGTTCTAGTCGCCCTCGGTCTCTGTGCTTCGCGAACTCGGCCGCGCCCTCCGTCAGATAGCCGTCGTCCTGAGGCTGTACGTCGCGACCCTCGTACTCCTCGACGTCGCCGCGCGCAAAAATCCACTCGCGCCGGGGCGCGGGCAGACCGACCTTCACGTCGCACGTCGCCTCGGGGTCGCCCCACGGCCCCGCCGTGTCGTAGACGCGCACAGGCTCGTTCGCCTCGACGCGCCCGTCGGGCTGGCGCGTCGGCTGGAGACTGATTTCGCGAAAAGGGACGCGCAGGCCGCCGTCGCCCTCGACGTAAGTTCGGCGCGAGTTAGGCAGACGCACCTCTTCGCTCGTCTGCTCGCCGCGCCCGTCATGTCCTTCAGACTTCATTCCGTTGTCGCTCATCACTCGTTCGCTTTCTCCGGACGCCGCGTCCGAAAAGAGAAAGACCGCTCCACACACGAAGGGCTGGAACGGTCTTTCGACTTCAGCCTCCCTTCGGCGGTACTAACCGCATCAGGTTCAAAGGGTCTCGCCTCACCGGCGACTCTCAGCCGCGCGCGCCCGAAGACCCGCGCGGCTCCCCCGTTATCGAACTATCGCAAATCTAAAATTATTCTATCCCTCAACGACGAATAAATCATCAACCCGTAGCGTCCAGCCGGGCACAGCCGGCTCGGCCTCCGCCGCCTCGCCGCGCCGGTAGACCTTCGGCTTCTCCGGCTCGCCCGCGCGGTAGACGCGCACCACGTCCTCGCTCAGTAAATCCACGTCCCAGACGACGAGCGTTCCGGCGGCGAAGTAGTCGGCGCGCTTCTGTGCCATTTTCCGTTCGGCCTTCGGGCCGTAGTCGCCCTCGCTGCGAACCTCGGCGGCGAAGACCGGCGCGCCCTCAAAGAATTTCATCCCGGCCGGCGGGCCGGTGTAAAAGGCCGCGTCGGGGCTGAAGGATTTGCGGTTCGGGAGATTGACGACGAAGGCTGTGTTGTCGGTTACAGCAAAGCCGTTTCTCGTGCGGCGCGCGTACTCCCTCAGGCTGACGAAGATTTCTCCTGCGGCCAAATTGGGCAAGCCTCCGGTAGGGGGCATCAGAACTATCTCTCCGTTAATGAGTTCGGCCTTGCCTTCGACCTTGTAAAGGTCTTCGATGGTGGCTTCCGTTTTCGTGCTCATTACAACACCCCGGATTCCGAAGCTTGGGTTTACCCGCCGATGAGGCTCATCGTGCGGGCGGGCTGCTCGAAGTAGGTCTCGTTGATGTAGTGGCGCGGCTCTTTACGGAGAACGACGGCGCGGATGAAGTCGGAGACTTCGGCGTCGCTTGCGCCGGAGCGCAGGACGTCGCGCAAGCTATGCTCGACTTTCGAGAAGAGGCACGTCCTGATTTGCCCGTCGGCGGTGAGGCGGACGCGCGAGCACGCGCCGCAGAACGGCTCGGTGACGGGCGCGATGATGCCGACTTCGCCCTCGGCCCCGTCGGCGAAGCGGTAGCGCGTGGCCGTCTCCGACCCGCGCGCGTCGCGGCGCGCGACGAGCAGGAAACGCTCGTTTATCGCCGCGCGAATCTCCGCGCCCGAGACGACCAAATCGGGCGACCAGCCGTGCCCCGAATCGAGCGGCATGTACTCGATGAAGCGCATCGTGACGCCATGCTCACGCGCGAAGGCAGCCATGTCGGCGACCTCCTCCTCGTTGTGGCCGCGCACGACGACGACGTTGACCTTGACGGGCACGAGGCCGACGCGGCGCGCGGCGCGCACGCCTTCGAGGACGCGCGCGAGCATGTCCGCGCCCGTCATCTCGCGGAAGCGTTCGGGGCGCAGGGAGTCGAGGCTGATGGTGACGCGGTCTAGCCCGGCGGCGCGAAGCCCGGCCGCGCGCTCCGCGAGGTTGAAGCCGTTGGTCGTGAGCGCGAGGTCGCCGACGCCTTCAATCTTCGCGAGCTTTCGGACGAGCGTCTCGATGTCTCGACGCAACATCGGCTCGCCGCCCGTGAGTCGCACCTTCTCGATGCCGAGCGAGACGAAGACGCGCACCGCGCGCTCGATCTCCTCGTAGGTGAGCATCTGCTCGCGCGGCGCGGCGGGCGGCTCACCGTGCGGCAGGCAGTAGAAGCAGCGGAAGTTGCAGCGGTCGGTCACCGACACGCGCAGGTCGCGTATCGCACGCCCGTATGAATCTCTGAGCACTTCGTTCGTCACAACATCTCAATCATACGCCGCGCGGCGCGCGCGCTCAAACCTCGCGCTCAAACGTCGCGCGCCGCGCCTTTGGCTTTCCGTCTCCGCTGCCCCGCCGATGCGCGGCCACTGCCGAGCCACTTCCAGAGCATCAAGGCGCTACCCGCGACCGCGACGGCCGTGAACGCATAGAGCAAGTACTCGAAGGCGTCCGACTGAAGATATTTGAGAAGCTTGCGGCCGAAGTAGACGGCGAGCGCGGCCTCGACCGTAAAGCGCACGAGGCGTCCGCAGAAGACGCCCAAGAGCATCTTCCGGCGCGGGCTTTGGAGCGCCGAGGCCGTCAGCATCACGGGGCGGAAGGGGAAGGGCGGCGGCAAGAGGCTGACGAAGAAGACGACGCGCCCCGTCTTATCTTTCAGCTTCGCCTTCAGCTGCCGGACGCGCGCCGGTTTGACGAAACGCTCCAGACCCTTCTCGCCCGCCTTGCGCATCAGAGGGTCAACCAGCGCGACGCCCGCGGCCGAACCCGCCGCAGCCATCAAAACGTAGAGCGCCCACACCGCGCCGCCGCGCCCCGCGCGCACCTGCGAGAGCATCAGAAGCTCGTTCGCCAAAGGCAGGTAGAGGAAAGACGAGTTGAGCGCTTCGAGCATGAAGAAGCCGAGCGCCCCCATGCGGCCGAAGAACTCGATGGCCGACTGTGCCCACGTGCCCGCGATAAAAAGCAGTGACGAGTGACAAGTGACGTGTGACGAGTTTGAGACCGCTTCCCCTTTATGTTGAATCATACTTCGCACGTCACCGGCGACCGTTTTTGTTCTGCCCGTCACTCGTCACCACGCGCTGCTTTTGGTTTTGCTCGTCACTCGTCACTTGTCACTCGTCACTTCAGGACGTTGCCCGCCTCGTCCACGCGGAAGCGCAAGGGCGTGCCCGTCAGGACGAGCGTGCGGTACGCGCCGACGGGCGTCGCGTGCGCGGCGTAGACGCGCGCCTCATGCTCGCCCGGCGGAAGGGACGGGAGTTTGAAGTCGTAGCCGCAACGCTCGTCCGTGGCGCGCCCGGCGCGCACCACGTCGGCGCGCGGCAGGTCGGCGACCGACGCGCCCGCGAAACGTCCGTCGACGTAGAGCCGCACCTCGACGCGCACGGCGTCGTCGCGCGCGTTGACGACCCACCCGGCGACCGCGCGACGGTCTGACACGACCTCGCCCCACCCGCGAAAGTGCGGCGGGAAGAGCGCCGTGTAGAGCGCGACCGACGCGACGACGACGGCGAGCGACGTCGCCGTCAGGATGGCGAGCGCGAGACGCCACGCGGAGCGTCGCGGCGTTATGGCCCGCATCGTCTCCTTCGTCGTCAAAGTCTGCGCGGGCGCTTCGCTCACGCCTCTTCTCTCCGCGCGGCCGAAGCGTCTAGGAGGGCGCGCGCGTTGCGTTGGAGGCCCGAGAGCTTGGCGCGTTTGATGGGGCTGCGGCGGAAGCGCGCGGCGTAAGCTTCGGGCGTGAGTTCGAGGATTTCCGCGAGGGGCGCGGAGACGGAGGCGGGGCGCGGCTCGAAGCGCGCCTCCGTGGTCGGCTGCTCGAAGCGATTCCACGGGCACACGTCCTGACACACGTCGCAGCCGTAGAGCCAGCCATCGAGCGAGCCTGAGACTTCCGACGGCAACTCAGGCGCGCGCACCTCAATCGTCGCGTAGGAGATGCAACGCCGCGAGTCGACGACGTAAGGCTCTGTGATTGCTCCGGTCGGGCACGCCTCTATGCAGAGCGTGCAGGTGCCGCAGTGGTCTTCCGTGGGCGCGTCGTCGTAAGAGAGTTCGAGGTTGAGCATCAACTCGCCAAGGAAGACCCACGAGCCGTATTCGCGCGTGATGAGGTTCGTGTGCTTGCCTATCCAACCCAGTCCGGCGCGCGCCGCCCAAGCCTTGTCCATCGTCGGCTGCGCGTCCACGCAGACCTTCCCCTCGGCCTCGGGCCACTCCTCTTTAATCCACGCGAGCAGACGCCGGAGCTTTTCGCCGACGACGTCGTGATAGTCGTCGCCCCAAGCGTAGCGGGAGACTTTGCCCGTCGCCTCCGGCGAGCCGTCGCCCGCGCGCGCGTGCTCGTGCGGCGTGTAGTAGTTGAGCGCGACGACGACGACCGAGCGCGCGCCCGCTAAGAACAACTCGGGGTCTGTGCGACGCTCCGGGTCGCGCGCCATCCAAGCCATCTCGCCTTGGAAGCCGCGCGCGAGCCACTCCGTGAGACGCGCGCGCTCGGCGTCCAACGCTTCGGCGCGCACGATGCCGACCTTCTCGAAGCCTTCGGCCAAAGCGCGCTCTTTAATCAGCGCGGAGGCGCGGCGGGCCTGCGTGTTCCGTGAAGGCGTCTCGTTCATAAATGCTTCGCGGACGAGTATAAACAAACGGGGGCGCGCTTGCATTCGCGGCCGCTTCCGTCTAATGATAAAGGCACACGTAGTCTTATAAATTCGTAAGGGTGGGAATAATTTGTCAGAAACGATTTCGGCCGAGCCGTCCGTGCTCCACTCGGACAAACCCGCGGGCAAGCCCGTCTGCCCGGTCTGCATGCGCGAGTCGCCCGACGGCCTCGTCGCGTTCGAGTCTCTGCACGAGGAGACGCGCGCCATCATCGCCGTCAACGCGCCGGGCGGCGTGCTCCTCTCGACGGTCTGCCCGCGCTGCGTGCAACTGTTCGAGCGCGCGCGCGCGCAGCTCAAACTCGACGCCGCCGTCTTCGAGCAGAACGGGCGCGTCCTGCCGACGCCTCTCAGGCTCGACGCCGACGAGCGTTTCGCGGGCCGGGGCGTGACCATCGCCTTCCTCGACTCGGGCTTCTACTCGCACCCCGACCTCGTCACGCCCGCGAACCGCATCCTCAGGTATCACAGCCTCGTCCCCGACTCGAAGGCGACACTTGAGACGCCCGACCCTTCGAGCTGGCACGGGATGATGACCTCGGTCGTCGCCGCCGGGAACGGCGCTATGTCGGGCGGCTTCTATCGCGGCATCGCGTTCGAGGCCAACGTCGTCTTGGTCAAACTCGCGCGCACGGGCCGCATCAGCGAGGAGGACATCCGGCGCGGACTCCAGTGGGTGCTCGTCAACAAGGACGAGTACAACATCCGCGTCGTCAACATCTCGGCGGGCGGCGACTACGAGTCTTCGTATCTGACGAACGAGCTTTCGCGAACGGTCGAGCGCGCCGTCGCGGAAGGCATCACGGTCGTCTGCGCGGTCGGCAACGCTGGACACATGCCCGGCCACCCGGTGCTGCCGCCGGCCTCCTCGCCCTCTTCCATCGCCGTCGGCGGACTCGACGACCAGAACTCGCTCGACCGCCGTCGTCGCGGCATGTACCGCTCGTCCTACGGGCCGACCTTCGACGGGCTGCAAAAGCCCGAGGTCATCGCCCCCGGCATCTGGGTCCCCGCGCCCATCCTGCCGCACACGCCGACGGCCGCCGAGGCCGAGCTTTACGCGCGCCTCGACCGCGCGACGGACGAAGAGCTGCGCCCGCTCATCGAGGCCAGCCGCGAAGTCGATGAGGGACTCTACGAGTCGCGCGACTTGCCGACGCACCTGTTGCGCCACCTCATCACCATCAAGATGCACGAGGGCGACGTCATCAGCGAGCACTACAAGTATGTGGACGGGACGTCGTTCGCCGCGCCGATTGTCTCCTCGGTCGTCGCGTGCATGTTGGAGGCGAACCCGGAGCTGACGCCGCAGCAGGTCAAGCGCATCCTCATCGACACGTCGGAGCGTCTGCCCGCCATCGAGATTGACCGGCAAGGGTGGGGCGTCGTCGCGCCGCGCAAGGCCGTCGAGCTTGCGCTCGCTTTGCGCGGCGTCAAACTCTGACGCCGGGGCGTCTTTGCGCCTAGCGGGGGCGACGGCTAGACACGCGCGACGGGCGTGTGCCAAAATTTCGCGCAATCCAATTCCAGAGTTAAATCAAGAACCGAGAGAGGAAGCGTCTATGTCAGAGAATGATAACGCCGAGGCGGGCGCGCCGGGCGCGGTCGAAGTCGGCGAGGCGGGCGGGGGCGAGGCGTCGGCGGCCGCCGCGGAAGCGACGGGTGAGGGCGGCGGCGAAGCGTCGGCCGCGCCGCCCGAAGAGATAACCTACCACGCGGTCGAGAAGGACGGGCAGGTCACGGCCATCTGGGAGATGCAGGGCCGCAAACACCTGCGCACCATCGACCCACGCTCCCGCCAAGGTCAGGAAATCCTGCGCCTCTACACGGCCGAACACGAACAACAGTAAGTCGTGAATCGTGAATCGTGAAACGTAAATAGAGCGCTGAAAGTCTCTCGCCTTGTGTGATGTCGCTCAAGCCGAAAGGCTCTCGACCACGATTTACGACTCAAGATTCACGATTCACCACGTTGAGTGGCTCGCCACGCGCGAACGACTCGATGTTGGTGATGAGCTGGTCGGCGAGCGCCTGCATGGCCTCTATGCTGGCCCACGCGACGTGGGGCGTGACGATTAAGTTCGGCGAGTCGAGTTCGAGCAGGACGTTGCCTCCGCGCGGCGGCTCGCGCGAGAGCACGTCGACGCCCGCGCCCGCAATCTCGCCCGCCACGAGCGCGTCGCGCAGAGCCGTTTCGTCAACCACCCCGCCGCGCGCGCAGTTGATGAGAAGCGCGCTTCTCTTCATCAAAGCCAACTCACGCCGCCCGATAAGGCCGCGCGTCTCGTCGTTGAGCGGGACGTGAAGCGACACCACGTCGCTCGCGGCTAACACCTCGTCGAACGCCGCGCGCCCCTCACGCACGCGCGCCGCGCCCCTGCGCTCCGAGATTAAAACAGACATCCCGAAGGCCCGCGCCAGTCGCTCGACACCGCGCCCCGTCGCGCCGTGGCCGACGAGTCCGAGCGTGCTCCCGCCCAGTTCGCGTATCGGGTGAGTGAGCAAAGCGAAATGTTCGGCGCGCTCCCACTCGCCTCGTCGCACGTCCTCGCGAAAGGCCAAGAGGTTTCTACGGAGCGCCAAGATGAGCGCGAAGACGTGTTCGGGGACGACCGAGCGCGCGTAGCCGCGCACGTTCGAGACCGTGACGCCGCGCTCGCGCGCCGCGCCGAGGTCTACGTTGTCGACGCCCGTCGCGGCGACGGCGATGAGCCGAAGACGCGGCAGCGCGGCAATCGCTTCGGCGCGCACGGGGACTTTATTCGTGATGGCGATGGTCGCGTCGCGCAGGCGCTCGACCACTTCGTCCGCGCGCGTCTGCCCGTACTCGCGCCACTCGTGCTCGAAGCGCGGACGCCGCACGTCGGCGCGCAAAGAGTCGCGGTCGAGAAAAACGATGGTCTCCATCTGTTCGGCCCGCCGTCTGTTAACCCGCGCCCCCGAACTGTCTCGCGAGGAAGCCCCAGAGGATGACGCCGAGGCCGCCGATTTCGGCGACGATGAGCGCGTACATGTACCAAGTCGTCGTGAAGTTTCGATGGGCGAAGATGTTGTCGGTGTCGTCGCGCAGGCCGTGCGCGAGGTAGCCGAGGACTGTGACGGTGAAGAAGACGAGGACACTGACGGTCGCCGCGACGAGTGTGCGCTCGGAAAAGATGTTCTCCTCGGCGAGCCGCGCCATGACGAGCGAGGCGAAGCTGTACATGAAGAATGCTCGGTGCGCGATGTCGATGTAGACGGGCGCGCGGTGCTCACGGCTCGTCATCGTGCGGCGGTACTTGACGATGCCGACGAGCATCCCGCCGAGCAGGTAGAGGCCCGAGGCGGCGAGGCTGATTTTGACGGCCAAGCTCATAAAAGTTTTCCCCGTCGGTCGCTGCGCGGCGCGAGTCTTCTGCCGGAAGCGAGGCGGGCCGGGGAATCCTAACACCGCGCGGCGGCGCGCGAGTGTAAAAGTTGTGTTAGCCTCTCGGCCCACCGCTCTGACAACACGTCAAGCAAACAAAATTATCACGGATGGCCGACGAGACGACGACGCCGCGCGACGACGCGCCCCGAACGCAACCCGACGACACGGAGACGACGCGACGCCCGCGCGCGCGCGCGACGTTCGTCCGCTGGGCCGTCGTCATCGCGTCGGCGCTTTTGGTCGCGCTCGCGCCCGTCCCCGAAGGCGTGAGCACGCAGTCGTGGCGACTGCTCGCCATCTTCGTCGCGACCATCATCGGCTCAATCGTGCGGCCCGTGCCGGCGGCGGCCGTCGTCCTGATGGGCGTGGCGGCGATTGCGCTCTTCGGCGTGCTGCCCGTCGGCCAAGCCCTCGGCGGCTACGCCGACCCGATTGTGTGGCTCGTGCTCGCGGCCTTCATGATGTCGCGCGGGATGCTCAAGACGGGCCTCGGCCGTCGCATCGCGTTTCTCTTCATCCGCGCAATCGGACGCCGCACGCTCGGACTCGGCTACGCGCTCATCTCGACAGACATGCTGCTCGCGACGTTCGTCCCCTCGAACGGCGCGCGCTCGGGCGGCATCATCTTCCCCATCGCCAAGTCGCTCGCCGAAGCCTACGACTCGCGGCCGGGGGCGACCGCCCGACGCCTCGGCGCGTTTCTCTTCCCGCTCCTTTATCAGTGCGACGTCATCGTCTGCGCGATGTTTCTGACGGGGCAGGCGTCGAACCCAATCATCGCGCGCTTCGCGCGGGAGACGACCGGCATCGAGCTTTCTTACGCGCGCTGGGCGTTGGGCGCGATTGTGCCGGGGCTGGTCTCGCTCGCGGTCGTGCCGCTTCTTTTATACCGCGTCTTCCCGCCCGAGGTGAGGCACACGCCCGAAGCCTCGCGCGTCGCGGCCGAGGAGCTGCGGCGGATGGGGCCGATGAGTTTCGGCGAGAAGGTGATGCTGCTCGTCTTCGTGCTCGTCGCGGGGCTGTGGATGGTCGGCGACAAACTGCCCGCGCTGACGGGCAACAGACTCCCCGAGCTCCACTACGCGGTCGTCGCGCTCGTCGGCATCTGCGTGCTGCTCGTCTCGGGCGTACTCGAATGGGAGGACGTGCTGGCCGAGCGCGGCGCGTGGGACGTCTTTATCTGGTACGGCGGGCTCGTCAGGATGGCCGAGGCGCTCGGCCAGACGGGCCTGACGAAGCGTTTCGCCGAGGGCGCGGCCGCCCTCACGATGGGCTGGTCGTGGTGGGCCGCGCTCGCCCTTCTGCTCTTAGTCTACTTCTACGCGCACTACGGGTTCGCCAGCATCACGGCGCACGTCGCGGCGATGTACGTCCCGTTCCTCGCCGTCATCCTCGCGGCCGGCGCGCCGCCGCACCTCGCCGTCCTTTCGCTCGCCTACTTCTCGAACCTCAACGCCTCGCTCACGCACTACGGCACGACGCCCGCGCCCATCTGGTTCGGCGCGGGCTACGTCAAACAACGCACGTGGTGGCTTCTGGGCCTGATGGTCTCGGTGGCGCACATCGCGGTCTGGGCGACCGTCGGCTTCCTCTGGTGGAAGCTGCTCGGATGGTGGTGAAAAAACTCTTGTTAAGCTCACAAATTTTCGTCTAAACTGCGCCCGACAATCTGACGGCCTACGGAGACCCCGACACTCCGCCTCATAAAACCCAGTCCTCGCCGCCACGAACCGCTACCGGCCACCACCACCATCGGCTCACGTAAGCGTTGGCACCTCTGACAAGAGAACTCACCACACCCGGCACCCACTAAGTCCTTACCTTAACTTAGGAGGAACGTCATGAGCACCAAACGTCAGAACCAAGTGCGACGCGCAAGCGTCTATGCGTGGGGCATCACTCTGTTGTGCCTTCTCTTTTCGTCGCAGACCGTCGCCCAACAGATAGCGACGATATCTAACCCGCCGACGACCGCCAGAGCGGGAGACACCATCAACATCACGGTCACGGTCTGGAATCCGGGGACGAACCAGACTGCCGTCCAAACCTTGCGCCTGCTGCTCATCAGGAGCGAGACCGAAGCTCACTCGCTCGGGACTCACCCCGTATACGAGCTTGGGGGCGGTCAGATATCGACGAGGACCAAGGTTTCGAGAATCCCCCTTGAGGCGCGCGGCCTTTTCAAAGTCCGGGCCTGTCTCGAATCTCAGAACACCTCTTGCACGGCCTCCGGCGTGGGGCTGACTTCGGCGGGCCAGATTAACGTCACGCCGCCGCCCCCTGCCGAACACGTCTTAACGGTGCGCTTCGTCGGCGACGGGCGCGGCAAGGTGACGGACTCGATCAGCGGGTTTAATTGCTCGGGCGGTACTTGCACGAAAATCATCCGCGACGGGCGTCGGGTGAGACTTACGAAGGAAGTGGGCGAGCTGTCCAAGTTCGGCGGTTGGAGTTCCGTCGCCTGCGGGGGTGAAGGGGACTGCGAATTTCACATGAGGCGCGACACGACCGTCACCGCGACGTTTGACAGAACCCATTACAAAGTCACCGCCCGTGTCTCGCTGTCCGGCGGCGGCAACGGCAGCGTGAGCGGCGGACAGGAGTTTGAAATGCCTCCG
>DASUNL010000222.1:0-3060 GCA_036277175.1 Pyrinomonadaceae bacterium
CGAGCTCGTTCGTGCTCCTGACGGCGGGGCTCGCGCTCCAACTGCTCGGCGTCTGCTTCTGGCTCGTCGACATCAAAGGCTACCGCCGCTGGGCCGTGCCCTTCCTCGTCTTCGGCACGAACGCGCTCGCGCTCTACTTCCTCGCGGAGCTGACGGCGCGCGTCATCCCGCTCATCACCTTCGCGCGCGAGGGCGGCGGCCGCGTGAACCTGCACACGGTGCTTTACCAAAACCTCTTCGCGTCGTGGGCCTCGCCCGCGAACGCCTCGCTCATGTTCGCCATCTGCGTCGTGCTGTTTTGGCTCGGCGTCATGTCGCTCTTCTACCGCAAACGCAACTTCATCAAAGTCTGAAAAGTTGACAGTCCTGACACGCGCGGGCAAGCTTCTCGGCGGAAGCCGAAACGTAAGTCCGCCGTCATGTCTACGACTCAAACTCACGGACTCAACTTAGCGCGATGCCTCTGGACGTTGACGCTCGTCTTCGCGTCGACGACGTGTTCGGCGCGGGCACAAGTAGTGCGCCCGACTCCGACACCTTCGCCGACGACTTCGCCGACGACTTCGCAAACCTCCGCGCCTTCGCCCGCGCCGACGCCCGCGCGCACGGGCCGCTCCTACGACGCGGGCGCGCCCGCGAAGAGGCCCGCCGCGCAAGCGCCGCAGTCGCGGTCGCCCGCGACGTTCATGGACGCGGCCGCGCGCCTCGGCCTCACGTTCCGCCACGCGGCCTCGCCCACCTCGCAGAAGTATCTGCTCGAAACGATGGGCGCAGGCTGCGCGCTTCTCGACTTTGACAACGACGGACGCCTCGACGTCTTCTTCACCAACGGCGCGCAACTCGCCGACCCGATGCCGCGCGGCGCGCGCCCCGACAAACGCGACCCGCGCTTCTGGAATCGCCTCTACCGTCAGAAGTCGGACGGCACGTTCGAGGACGTGACCGCGCGCGCCGGCCTGCGCGGCGAAGGCTACTCGATGGGCGCGGCCGCCGCCGACTACGACGGCGACGGCTTTACAGACCTCTACGTCACCGCTTACGGCGGCGCGACGCTCTTCCGCAATCGCGGCGACGGCACGTTCGAGGACGTGACGCGAAAGACGAACGCTTCCGTCGCGGGCTGGACGACGAGCGCGGGCTGGCTCGACTACGACGCGGACGGACGCCTCGACCTCTTCGTGCTGCGCTACATGGAGTGGGACTTCGAGCGCGGCGCAATCTTCTGCGGCGAGCCGACCGTGCGAGCTTACTGTCACCCCGACAACTTTCGCGGCGCGCCGCCCGCGCTCCTTCGCCAGAAAGAGGACGGCACATTTGAGGACGTGAGCGCGCGGGCCGGAGTCGCCGACGCGAGCGGCAAGGGTCTCGGCCTCGCCTTCGCCGACTTCGACAACGACGGCCGCACGGACGTCTTCGTCGCCAACGACAGCGTCCGACAGTTTCTCTTCCGCCAGCGCGCGGGCGGCACGTTCGAGGACGTGGCGCTTGAGGCCGGCGCGGGTTTTGACGAGAGCGGGAAGACGTTCGCCGGGATGGGTGTGGATGCGGCCGACTACGACAACGACGGCTTCGCGGACGTGTTCATCACGGCGCTCTCGAACGAAACCTACCCGCTCTTTCGCAACAACGGCGACCTCACCTTCACCTACGCGACGGGCACGACGGGCGTCGGGCAAATCACGGTCGCCTATTCGGGATGGGGGACGCGCTTCATCGACTTCGACAACGACGGCCTGCGCGACCTCTTCGTCGCGCAGGGGCACGTCCTCGACACGATTGAGCGGACGGCCGGCTATCTCACTTACAAACAGACGCCGCTCCTGATGCGCAACACGGGCCGCGCGTTCGTCAACGTCTCCGACTCGGCGGGCGCGCCCTTCCGCGTCCCGCTCGCGGCGCGCGGCGCGGCCTTCGGCGACCTCGACAACGACGGCGACACGGACATCCTCGTCGCGCAGACCGACGCCGCGCCTCTACTTTTACTCAACGGCGGGACGCGGAATCACTGGCTCGGGCTTGTGCTCGCGGGCGCGCGTGGGAATCGTCAGGGGTTGGGCGCGCGCGTGACGGTCGAGGACGCGGGCGGCGGGGAACAGATTTTCGACGTGACGACGGCGGGCAGTTATCTCTCGTCGAATGACCCGCGACTCGTCGTCGGACTCGGCGCGCGCGCGGCCGTCCTCCGCGTCACAGTCCGCTGGCCGAACGGGCGCACACAGACGGTCAGCAACCCTCC
Organism: Pyrinomonadaceae bacterium; assembly: GCA_036277175.1. Classification (GTDB taxonomy): domain Bacteria; phylum Acidobacteriota; class Blastocatellia; order Pyrinomonadales; family Pyrinomonadaceae; genus DASQDT01. The sequence goes on from DASUNL010000222.1 coordinate 2,237, forward strand.
CGTCGACAAGTACACGACGATTAAAGAGCAGTAGAAGCGGAGGACGAAAGAGTCGCGGAGGCTTAGGCTTCGACGAGCGGGCGGAGGGCGTCGTCGAGTTCTTCGTCGCTCTCGCCCGCTTTGAATGCGTCGAAGAGTTGCCAGCTCTCCGCGTGCTCGGTCGTCGCGCCGGGTTCGAGTTGCGTGAGCGGGGCGAGCGATTCGACTTCGATGAAGGAGGCGGCGGTGAAGAGTTCGCAGTTGCAGCCGAGGTCGGGGTAGCGCGCGCCCGCCGCGTAGGCGAAGCGTTTGACGAAGAGCGTCTCGCCGAGTCGGTAGGCGGCCCAGCCGCGCTTGTTGGCGACGCCCAACTTCTGCGGCTCGGCGCGCGCGTCGTCCGTGCGAAGTCTGACGAGGCGTCGGCCCAGAGTCCAGCGCGGGTCGCTCAAATCCGTGTAGGGCCACAAGACCATCTGCCGCGTCGGGAGCAGGAACTCGGGGTGCGGCCCGTAAGGCTCTTGCGGGATGATGGCCTCGCCTCCGCCGCGCATGATGGTCAAAGCCCACGGCGCAAGCTCGACCGGCCACAGGCCGCGATTCGTGATGCGATGCGTGAGTCGGACGCCCGTCCCTTCCGCGTCCAGCTCGACGGTAATCTCTTTTTGCAGCTTCGTCTGCGGCTCGACGTGTTGAAGGAGCCGCACCGCGCGGTCGCCCGCGAACTCGAACTCGACCGCGTCGTTGTCGGGCGCGTAAGAGCGCGGCATCGCCTCGGGCGCGGCCCACAGGCGGTGGCCTCCGCGCGGACGCCACTCGCCCCACTGCGTCGCGATTACGGATTCGTT
>DASUNL010000223.1:0-8149 GCA_036277175.1 Pyrinomonadaceae bacterium
GTCGCGAGGACGTGCGGCTCGTGACCTTGACCGGGCCTGGCGGGAGCGGCAAGACGCGCCTCGCCTTGCACGTCGCCGCGGGGATGCTCGACGCCTTCCCCGACGGCGTCTTCTTCATCAACCTCGACCCCGTCAGCGACCCGCACCTCGTCGTCTCGACCGTCGCGCAGTCGCTCGGCGTCAAAGAGGTCGGCGGGACGACGCTCGACGAGAGTCTGAAAAGATACCTGCGCGAGCGCGCCGTCCTCCTCGTCCTCGACAACTTCGAGCAGGTCGTCTCGGCCGCGCCGCTCCTCGCCTCGCTGCTCGAAGCGAGCTTGCGCGTGAAGATTCTGGTGACGAGCCGGGCGGTGCTTCGCCTGCGCGGCGAGCACGAGTTTCAAGTCCCGCCGCTTCTGCTGCCCGACCTGCGCGGCCCGCTCACGCGCGCGACGGAGCTTTTGCAGTACGCCTCGGTCGAGCTCTTCGTGCAGCGCGCGGTCGCGGCCAAATCCGACTTTCTTCTGACCGAGCGCAACGCGCACGCCGTCGCCGAAATCTGCGTCCACCTCGACGGCCTCCCGCTCGCCATCGAACTCGCCGCCGCGCGCGTCCGCATGCTCCCGCCGCAGGCGATGATCTCGCGTCTCGAAACTCCGTTTAAGCTCCTGACGGGCGGCGCGCGCAACCTCCCGATGCGACAGCAGACGATGAGCGGCGCGATTGCGTGGAGCTACGACTTGCTCGACGACGCGGGCAAGTGTCTCTTCCGGCGACTCTCGGTCTTCGTCGGCGGCGCGACGCTCGAAGCGGCCGAGGCCGTCTGCGGCGACGCGACGGGCGTCGGCGCTGACGTGCAGGACGGCGTCGCGGCGCTCGTCGATAACAGCCTGCTCCGTCAGGTCGAGCAGCAGGGCGGCGAGCCGCGCTTCGTGATGTTGGAGACGATTCGCGAGTACGGCCTTGAGCGTCTGCGCGCGAGCGGCGACGTCGAGGACGCGCGCCGTCGTCACGCCGGGTTTTTCCTACGACTCGCCGAGGAGGCCGACCCGGAACTCGGCGGCGAGCGGCTCGACTTCTGGCTCGAACAACTTGAGGAGGAGCACGACAACCTGCGCGCCGCGCTGCGCTGGTCTCTCGACACGGGCGACGAGGAGACGGCGCTGCGGCTCGTCCGCGCGCTGTGGTGGTTCTGGTATCTGCACGGCCACTACGAGGAGGGGCGCGCGTGGCTCGGTCGCGCGCTCGAAGCGGGCGGGCGCGAAGAGTCCGCGCACCGCGCGCGCGCGCTCGTCGGCGCGGGCGTCCTCGCCTTCCTCCAGTGCGAGTACGCATCGGCCGAGGGGCATTTGAAGGACGGGCTTGAGCTGGCGCGTCGTCTCAATGACCGTCAGTCGACGGCGATGGCCTTGCAGGTCTTGGGCAGCGTCGCGCGCGAGCGGGGCGAGTACGCGGCGGCCATCGAGCGCCACCACGAGAGCCTCGCCCTCTGGCGCGATTTGAACGACCGTCGCGGCATCGCGCGCTCGCTCAATTACATCGGCTTCGCGGCGTGGCTCTCGGGCGACTTCGACGAGACGATGCGCTGCTGCGAGGTCGCCCTGCCGCTCTTCCGCGAGCAGGGCGACAAGGAGGGCGTCGTCTGGTCTTTGCTGAATCTGGCGGCCGTCGCCCTTCACGGGGGGCGTTTCGCGGAGGCGCTGGCGTTCGGCGAGGAGAGCCTCGCGCTCTCACGCGAGATGAGCTACAAGGAGGGCATCGCGTGGTCGCTCAACCTCTCGGGCGACGCGCTGCGCGGATTGGGTCGCAGCGTCGAAGCGACGGCCGCCTTGCGCGAGAGCCTGCAACTGCACAACGAGTTGGGCGACCGTTGGCGCGTGGCGAGCGTCCTTGAGAGTCTGGGCGGGGCGGACGAGACGGCGGGGCGACGCGAGCGCGCGTTGCTACTGTTCGCGTCGGCCGAGGCTCTGCGCGAGGAGACCGGGACGCCGCTCCCGCCCGTCGAGCGCGCGGCGCGCGAGCGCCACGTCGAACACTTGCGCGCCTCGCTCGGCCAAGAAGCCTTCGACGCCCTCCGCACGCGCGGACGCGCCACGCCCGTCGAACAAATCATCGCCACACTCAAAGGCAGTGACGAGTGACGACTGACGAGTAAGCGTTCAGCATTCAGCATTCAGCTTCCGAAAAAGGCTTTAGCTGAGTGCTGACCGCTGAACGCTGACGGCTAACTCGTCACTCGTCACTCGTCACTGCTTCAGAGTCCGTTGCGGACGATGTCGTGGAGGCGGAGGAGACCGACGGCCGTTCCGTCGTCGTCGACGACCGAGAGGATGGAGATTTGGGAGGGGCGGTTCTCCATCAGTTGGAGCGCGTCGTAGGCGAGCAGGCCGGGCGGGACGGTCACGGGGTCGCGCGTCATAATCGACGCGGCTCGCAAGCTCTCCAGCCCTTGCGAGCCGACCGCCTGCACGCTGCGGCGCAGGTCGCCGTCCGTGATTATCCCCGCGAGCGCGCCCTCTGAGTCCACGACGTTGACCGCGCCGAGTCCGCCGCGCGTAATCGCGCCGACCACCTCTATCCAAGAAGCTTCGGGCGCGACCGTCGGGTGACATTCGCCCGCGTGCATCAAGTCCTCGACGCGCAGGGAGAGTCGCTTGCCGAGTCGGCCCGCCGGATGATTGAGCGCGAAGTCCGAGGGCGTCAGACCTTTCAACTGCATGAGCGTGATGGCGAGCGCGTCGCCGACGACGAGCGCGACCGTGGTCGAAGTCGTCGGCGCGAGGTTGAACGGGCACGCCTCCTTGTCGACGGAGGCGTCGAGCGCGACGGTCGCGCCGCGCGCGATGGTCGAGCGCAGGTTGCCGACGATGGCGATGACGGGCACGCCCCTATGTTTGAGATACGGAAGCATCGCCGTCAGCTCGTCCGTCTCGCCGCTGTTGCTGAGCGCGACGGCCACGTCGCCCTGCGCGACGATGCCGAGGTCGCCGTGCAGGCCGTCGGACGGGTGCAGGTAGACGGCGACCGTTCCCGTGCTCGTCAGCGTGGCCGCAATCTTTCGCGCGACGATGCCCGACTTGCCGACGCCGACGAGCACGACTTTGCCCGTGCAAGCGGCCAGAATCTCGACGGCCCGCGCGACGTCACCGGCGTCGAGCCGCGCGGCGCAGCGCGTAATCGCGTCGGCCTCGTGGCGCAAAAGCTCGACGACGCGCGCCGCGCTCGTCACGTCGCCCGCGCCCGTCGTCTCTGTCGCGTCGGCGTTCGCGTCCGCGCGCCGGTCGTCGCCCGCCTTCTCGTTCGTCTTGTCGGTCGTAGTCGTCACGCGCGTAAGGTTCTCACGAGACGCGCCCGGCGGACAACCCCGGCCGCGCCTTCCGGAGCGGCGGGCGGGCCGCGCGCCGTTTTCGTTTTCGCGCCGCCATCGGGCATAATGACGGGCTTCAATGGACGCGATAAGGAAAATCTTTGTCACCGGCGGCGCGGGCTTCATCGGCTCGGCCTTCGTCCGTCTGCTCGCCGAGGAGCGGCCCGAAGTTGAAGTGACGAACTTCGACGCGCTCACCTACGCCGGAAACCTCGACAACCTGCGCGGACTCGACTCGACGGCCTACCGCTTCGTGCGCGGCGACATACGCGACCGCGCCTCCGTCCTCGACGCGCTCGAAGAAGGGACTGACGCGGTCGTCAACTTCGCCGCCGAGTCGCACGTCGACCGAAGCATCACGTCGGCCGACGACTTCGTCACGACCAACGTCCTCGGCACGCAGGTGCTCTTGGACGCTTCGCGCGAGCGCGGCGTCCGGCGCTTCCTACAGGTCTCGACCGACGAGGTGATGGGGAGTCTCGCGGACGACCCGTCGCTCTTCTTCACGGAAGAGTCGCCGTTCGAGCCAAACAGCCCTTACGCCGCGTCGAAGGCGGCGGCCGAGCACTTCGTCCGCGCCGCGCGACACACCTTCGGACTCGACACCGTCGTCACGCGCTGCGGCAACAACTACGGCCCACGCCAGTTCCCCGAAAAGTTCATCCCGCTCCTCATCTCGAACGCGATGGCCGACGAGCCTATCCCCGTGTACGGCGACGGCCGCTACACGCGCGACTGGATTTACGTCGAAGACCACTGCCGCGCGCTCGTCGCCGCGCTCGAACGCGGCCACGCCGGCGAGTGCTACAACATCGGCGCGCGCAACGAGCGGCAGAACATCGAGGTCGCCACGTCGATTCTCGACGCCTTGGGCAAACCGCGTACGCTCATCCGCCATGTCAAAGACCGTCCGGGCCACGACCGCCGCTACGCGATTGACCCGGCGAAGGCCGAAACGGAACTCGGCTGGCGTCCGCGCGAGACTTGGGAGAGCGGACTGCGCAAAACGATTGACTGGTACGCCGCAAGCGGCGACTGGCTCGCGCGCGCACGCAGCGGCGAGTACCGAGACTTCTACGCGAAACAGTACGGGACGATTTAGCATTCAGCACTCAGCGTTCAGCACTCAGCATTCACCTTAAACCTTCGTCTCCGAAACCTCTTGAAATGAACGCTGAGCGCCGACCAAACTCAAAGCTGAACGCTGAATGCTGAACGCTGACAGCTTAATTAACCATGAGACTTTTAGTTTTAGGTGTGGGCGGGATGGTGGGGCGCGTCGTGGCCGAGCACGCGCGCGCGGCGGGCGACGAGGTCTTTGCGCTTGACCGCGCGCGGCTCGACATCACGGACAAGGCGCGCGTCGAGGCCGCGTTCGACGAGGCGCGCCCCGAGGCCGTCATCAACTGCGCCGCGTGGACGGACGTCGACGGCTGCGAGCTTGACCCGCAGCGCGCCTACGATACGAACGGACGCGCCGTCGAACACCTCGCCGCCTCGGCCCGCCGCCACGACGCAGCCTTCGTCACCATCTCGACCGACTACGTCTTCGACGGTCGCAAAGACGGCTTCTACACGCAGCGCGACGACCCGAACCCCGAGAGCGTCTACGGCAAGGCCAAGTTGCAGGGCGAACGCTACGCGCAGTGCGCCTACGCGCGCTCGGTCGTCGTCCGCACCGGCTGGATTTTCGGCGCGGGCGGGCGAAACTTTCTCGCCACGGTCGTCGAGCGAGCGCGGCGCGGCGAGCGTCTGCACGCCATCCGAGACGCCTACGGCACGCCGACCTACGCGCCCGACTTGGCCGCGCGCCTGCGCGAGTTGGCCCTGCTCGACCTGCCCGGCGTCTACCACGTCGCGAACGCAGGCGGCGGCGCGAGCTTCGAGGAGTTCGCGCGCGCGGCCGTCGAGGTCGCCGGGTGTGCGAACGTAGACATCGAGAGTGTTTCGATGGACTCTCTCGAACACCCCGCCCCGCGCCCGCGCAACTCGCGCCTGCGCTGCCTCATCTCAGAACGGCTCGGCCTCGCGCCCCTCCCTGACTGGCGCGAAGCCCTCGGCCGCCACGCCGCGCAAACAGTCGCGGCCGCCGACGGCGCGCGCACTTAAAACTCGAAGCCGCGGCCGCATAGAAGACACAAGCCGAGTCCGCAAGAAACTCAGTTGAGCGTCCCCGACGAGTTAAAAGAAGTGTTGGCCGAAGGGCGCGGCGTGCGCGAGGTCGGCGACGAAATCTACTCTGCACTCGCGGACGAGGGCGAGGCACGCGCTCACATGTACGACGGGCGCGCGGGCCTCTATGACGCGGTCGTCGGGACGTGGGCCTATAACCGCTTGATGTGGGGAAGCACGCCGCGCGCGTATCGAGAGTTCGCGCGCCGCGCGCTCGCTTCCGACGGGGGCGGGCTGGTGCTCGACGCCGCGTGCGGCTCGCTCCTCTTCACGGCGGAAGCTTACGGCGCGTGCGGGCGAACGGTCGTCGCCTTCGACCAGTCGCTCCGGATGCTCGGGCGTGCGCGCGGCCGCCTCGAACGTGTCGCCGGACGCGACACAGACGGCGCGACTAACGTAGGCCCCGCGCACGTCCTCTTCTTGCAGGCCGACGCGCTCGACATGCCTTTCCGGCCGCGCGCGTTTCAGACCGTGCTTTCGATGAACGTGCTTCATCACCTCTCGGACGCCGCCGCGTTCCTGCGCGCGCTCGCCTCTTTGCTGGGCGCGGGCGGGCAACTACATCTGACGAGTCTCATCTCAAACGGGCGCGCGGTCGGCGACCGCTATCTCGAAACGCTCTACCGCGCGGGACAGCTCGCGCGGCCGCGCACGCGCGAAGAGCTTAGGCGACTCGTCGAAGAGAATTGCGGCGCGCCCGTGAGTTTTCGGACGGAGGGTAACATGGCCTTCGTCAGTTGCGCCGGAAGCGTCGCCGGGTCGGCCGCGTGAGGGCGGAAACCGGCGCGCGGCGGCTTGCCTCGCGGCGCGCGTCTGTTATTATTAGCCGGGTCTTCATGCGCCGGAAACCGCCTGCTAACGTTGGACTTCTAGACTTTAGGTTGTAAACACTATGATGTCGCAAGATAACCGCCTGATGCCGCTCTCGCCCGCGCCGTCTGAGACGCTCGACCGACCTTTGCGCGACCTGACGCATCAGCAGCCGTCGGTTCAGCCGTCGCAGCTCGTCGACGCCAAGCACCTGCGCGACTACCTCTCGGTCGTCCTCAAGCGCAAGTGGCTCATCATGAGTCTGGTCGTCGTCGTCACGAGCCTCGTCGCCATCCACATGTACCGGCAGCCGTCGATCTACGAGGCGAGCGCGCAACTACAAATCGAGCAGAAGGGCCGGAGCGTCCTTCAGACGCAGGGCTTCGTCATCCAAGCGCCGCGCGACCCGACCTACTGGAACACGCAGCTCAAGCTCCTCCAAGACCCGACGCTGGCGCGGCAGGTCATCCTCACGCTCGGCCTCCAGAACAACCAGAACTTCCTCGGCGGGCAGGGGCGCGGGAGTCTCCTGTCGAGCGTCCGCCGGCTCGTCGGCGGCGGGAAGGCCGAGAAGAAGCAGAGCGAGGAGGGCGGCGTGCCCGTCGTCACCGAGGAGGCGACCGCCGCGCTCGGCAACACGCTGACGCCCGAACAGCTCGAACGCCTTGAGCCGCTTGAGCACGCCCTGCTCGCGCGCCTCACGGTCGAGCCGGTCGAGAAGACCAACCTCGTCCAGATACGCTTCCGCCACACCGACCCCGAAATCGCCTCGAAGGTCGCCAACATGCTCGCGCTCGTCTTCCGCCAGAACGACATCGCGCGCGAGACCAAGGGCGAGACGACGGCGCGCGAACAACTCGACAGCGAAATCGCCAAGCTGCAAATCAAGATTCAGCAGCTCGAAGAGATGCGCACGCAGCGCATGAAGAGCATCGGCGTCCCGCTCCTGCCGGGTCAGGACGGCGTCAACATCACGCAGAAGCGCGTCGCCACCTACAGCGAAGACCTCATCGGCGCCGAGAAGACGCGCAAGGAGCTTGAGTCGCGTTACTACGCCGCCGTCGGGATGAGCGACCGGTGGTCGATTCCGGAGGTGCAGGAGAACAAGGACGTGCAGCGCCTCCGCGAGAAGATTGAGAACCTCGAAGAGTCGAAGCGCGCCCTGCTCATCCGCTACAAGCCCGAGTGGCCCGAAGTGCAGCAGGTGCAGGCGAAGATTGACGAGACCAAACAGCAGCTCGACAAGCGCCCGACCGAAATCGTCAACGCGCTGAAGACGCGCCTTGAGGCCGCGCGCGAGAACGAGGGCAAGCTCCGCAAGGACTACCGCAACGAGCGCGGCGAGGCGATGCAGCAGGGCGAGGCGCAAATCGACATGAACGGCCTCAACCAAGAGCTTGAGACCACGCGCCAGTTCTACAACACGCTCTTCCAACGCCAGAAGGAGCTGCAAATCACTTCGAGCGACCGCTCGAACAACGTCAGCATCACGACGCCCGCGCGCACGCCGCGCGCGCCCATCGGCCCACAACGCGGCCGCAACATCGTCGTCGCCTTCCTGCTCTCGCTCGGCGCGGGCATCGGCCTCGCCTTCCTGCTCGACTACCTCGACGACACACTGAAGTCGGTCGAGGACGTCGACCGCCACATCCAGTTGCCGACGCTCGCGCTCATCCCCGCGCCTCGCGCCGAGCGCGGACTGCTCGCGCGCGCGCGGCGCGGCGACGCGCCCGACCCCGAAGCCTCAGAGACGACCGCGCTCGCGCTCATCGAGGACGTGCGCTCGCCCGTCGCCGAGGCGTACCGCCACCTGCGCACCTC
>DASUNL010000224.1:0-11063 GCA_036277175.1 Pyrinomonadaceae bacterium
TCGACAAGCTCCGCCGCACCAAACTAATCGCCCCCACCGGCCACCACGGCGACACAGACCTCGACGCCCACCCACTCCTCCGCGAACACTTCGGCCAAGAACTCAAACACCACCACCCCGCCACTTGGCGCGAAGCCAACAGCCGCCTCTTCGACCACCTCAAGGACACAACCAAAGAATTCCCCGACACCCTCGACGAGATGACCCCGCTCTACCTAGCTGTCGCTCACGGTTGCGAAGCAGGCAGACATCAGAAAGCACTTGACGAAGTATATTGGCGGCGGGTTCAAAGGGGTAATCGTTATTTCAGTGTCAAAAATCTCGGAGCGTATGGTGCTAATCTAACTGCTCTGCGCGGTTTTTTCGATACACCTTGGCAACATTTAATACTAGAACTAACTGAAGACGCTAAGGCGCTTGTACTAGCCATCACCGGCTTTGCTCTCCGAGCATTAGGTCAGTTAAAGGAATCAATTCAACCAATGCAGGCCAATCTGGAGGTACGCATTTCGCAGAGGAACTGGAGAAATGCGGCCATCGCGGCAAACAATCTCAGTGAAACCTATCTCACTATTGGTGACTTGTCACAGTCCCTCACTTATGCCCGCCGGGGTGTGGAATTTGCCGATCAAAGCGGTGACAGCTTTCTACGAATGAGCACTAGAACCACACTAGCTGATACTTTTCAGCAAGCCGGCCGCTTGTCAGAGGCAGAGGATACCTTCCGCGAAGCTGAGAAAATGCAAAAGGAGGATCAGCCAGAGTTCCCTATTCTCTACTCACTTTGGGGTTTTCGATATTGTGACTTTCTACTTGGTCAAGGGAAGTATCAAGATGTGCAAGCCCGTGCAGTACAGACTCTGGCATTGGTAACGCCGCAGGGCTGGCTCCTTGACATCGCCCTTGATTGCCTTTCAATGGGGCGAGCTTACTTACTTCAGGCTCGACGAGAAGCTAGCGCCGATTTTGCCGAAGCTACAAATTATCTGAAACGAGCAGTTAACGGACTACGTGAGGCAGGAAATTTAGATGACTTACCTCGCGGGTTGTTGGCGCGCGCGGAGTTGTATCGGGCGATGGGCGAGTTTGGGCGGGCGCAGGCCGATTTGGATGAGGTGATGCCGATTGCCATGCGTGGGAGTATGGGGCTGTATGAAGCTGATTGTCATTTGGAGTATGCGCGGCTGCATCTGGCGCGGGGTAAGAAAGGACTGGCGCGGGCGAGTTGGTGGAAGGCGCAGGAGATGATTCTGCGGATGGGGTATGGCAGGCGGGATAAGGACGTGCGGGAGATTGAGCAGTTGTTGAGGGATGAGGGGAGCGTTTGAGGATGAGGCACGGAGAGGCGGCGAGGTGTTGTGATGTGCGGCGCGCGGGGCGGGGTTGGGTTGGCTTGACGGGGGGTGTGGGCGGCGTGCAGTCTTGGGGGGATGTGAGAGTTTAGTGGGTGAAGGGGTTGGGGGATGGAGCAGGCGCAGGGCGTCGCTATGGGGCTGTTGAAGAAGATTCTGTTTCGGCCGCTGACGAAGAGCGCGGGGTTGCAGCGCCTGTGGGGGCGTCTGCACACGCTCGCCATCTTCGGGATGAACTACGGCGGCGGCGGACTCATCGAGTCGAGCGGCGAGGAGTGGGTGTTGGCCCACGTCGTGCGCGAGGCGTGCGTGACGGAGGACTCGCCCGTCGTCTTCGACGTCGGCGCGAACGTCGGCCACTACACGCAGCTCGTCCTCCGCCACGTCCCCCACGCGCGCGTCTACGCCGTCGAGCCTTCGCGCGTCGCCTACGATGAACTCCGCCGAAACGTCGGAGGCGACGAGCGCGTTAAGACTTTCCGCCTCGGCCTCTCCGACACAGACCGCACGGTCGCGCTCCACTCCTACACCGCCGACGGGCAGGAGACCACCTTGCTCTCATCCATCGACCCGCGTCTGCCGACGCAGGTCGTGCGCGTCGAGACCTCGGCCGTCGAAGAGATTGAGGTGCAGACGCTCGACCACCTCTGCGAGTCGGAGCATGTCGAGCGCATAGACTTTCTCAAGCTCGACGTCGAAGGGCACGAGCCGGCCATCCTGCGCGGCGCGCGGCGCATGCTCGAAGAGGGCCGCGTCTCGCTCATCCAGTTCGAGTTCGGCCCGGCCAACATCTACTCGCGCACATACTTCTACGACTTCTGGACGCTCCTCTCCGCGCGCTACGACATCTTCCGCATCATCCCCAAAGGCATCGTCCGCGTCCCCTCCTACGGCGAGCACCACGAGGTCTTTCTGACGACGAACTATCTGGCCGTCTTGCGTCGCGACCCCGTAGCGGAGGCGCGCGCGTGACGGGCGAGGGGACGCTCCTCCTCGAAGGCGAGACGGCCACGCGCCGCCTGCCGGAGAATTTGCGCGACGAAGACCTGCGCCTCTTCTCGCACGCGCTCGAAGCGCGGACGCCCGCGTGCCGTCTGCTCCGCCTGCGCGAGACGTCGGCGAGCGGCGAGGGTCTACTCTTCAAGGGCCTGCGGGTTCTCCCCGAGTCGTTCGCGCACCCTTCGACGTGCGAGGCGTTCACGCGACGCAGGCGCGGCGTCCTGAAGTTCCTCGCCGCGAACCGCCTCGCGCGCCGTCGCGTGCGCTTGGACGAGCCTTGTCTTTGGATTACGGACGACTGGAGCCACGGCTACTTCCACTGGTTCGCCGACGCGCTCCCGCGCCTGCTCGCCGCGCGCGACTATCTCGGCGAAGCCGTCCTGCTGCTGCCCGCGCGCTACCGTGGGCTTGAGTTCGTCGCCTCAAGCCTGCGCGCCTTCTCGCCGCGCGAGGTGCGCTTCATCGGCGAAGGCGAGGTTTACGTCTGCCGGGAGCTTCTCCTGCCGACGCAGACCGCGCCTTCGGGCGACTTCAACGAGTCGCTCATAAAGGAACTGCGGACGCTCTTAGTCGAGTTCTACGGCGGGGCGGAAGATACGCGCGGCGCGTTCGAGAGTGTCTACATCAGTCGCGCGCGCGCGCCGAAGCGGCGGGTCGAGAACGAGGAGGAAGTCGTCTCCGTCGTAAGAGAGTTCGGCTTCGAGGTCGTCTACGCCGAAGACTTAACGTTTGCGGAGCAGGTGCGCCTGCACGCGCGCGCGCGCCGCCTCGTCTCGATTCACGGGGCGGGGCTGACGAACATGCTCTTCATGCCGACGGGAGGCGGCGTGCTTGAGCTGCGCAAGGAGGGGCACGCTTACGAGCTTTGCTACTTCGGGATGGCCTCCGCGCTCGACCTCAGATACTTCTATCAGCCCTGCCCGCCAGTCCGCCCCGACGACACGGGGATGCACGCCGCAGACCTGCGTGTTGATACGAGCCTGCTCGCCTCGAACCTCCGGCGCATGTCCGACGCCTGAAGTCGCGCGACGAATGCGACGACTGCTTCAATCGACCTGCGCGGCGGCGCGCCCGCCCAACATCTCGCCGCGCGTCCGCGACCACTTCAAACCGGCGAGGCCGAAGCAGAAGAGCGCGAGCAGCGTCTGGGCGACGAGTCCGCGCGCGTGCGACTGAGCCATGTCTCGGTGCCGCGCGCGGCGCGCCTCGTAGACGACCGTGCCCCCGCGCGGCACGCAATCTTTGATGAGAGGGTTGCAGTATCCGAGCGTGCGCATCGCCGGCTTCGGCGGCGCGAAGACCATCTCCTCGCGCACTTCGCAGCCCCTCCCCCTCAACTCGATGCGCGGCTCGCGCACCTCCAAGTAGCTGTCGAGGTACGTGTCGCCGCGCGTCAAAGTCTCGGTGTAGAGCAGCGGGTTGATGAGCGTGAAGGTGTTGTTACGCTTGTCGAACAAAGCGCCCGCCAGCGTGACGAAGACGTAGAAGACCGTGAGCAGCGCGACGCCCGCGACGCCGCCGACGCGGAAGCGGAACATCGCGCAGAACTGTATGAAGGCCGCCGCGCCGAGCGCGAACGCGCCGAGCGACGCGCCCGCCGCCGCCAGATTGACCGGGAACGTCAGGCTCTGCAAATCGCCCGTCAGCGGGTGCAGGTGATAACTCAGCCAGAGCGCGGCCAGCCCCGCCTCGGCGATGCCGAGCACGACCAGATAAGTCTTGACCGCGTTCTTAATCTCTTCGCGCTGGAAGAGTGCGACGGGGTCGCGCGCGACGCTCCACCACTCGCTCAGGCGACCGCGCCCGACGGCCGACGCGCCCGCCAACGCCACGAGCGCGCACGAGTTCAAGAGCAGGTAGATGATGAGCCGCTCGGACGGCGTCGCGTCCGACACGTGCCGTCCCCACAACAGCCCGACCACGACGGCCTCGGCCGACGCGAAGAAGAGCCACACGGCGCGCGGCCCCGTGGGGATGAGTTGCCACGCCTTGACGCGCCGCACGGCCCCGGCGAACGCCCACGCGCCGACGAACGCGAGCACGCCGAGCACCACGAGATAGGCGGGCACGGCCGCGCCGTAGAACCGCCACCAGTAACGCCCCTGCTCCAAGTAGTAGTCGTAGTTATATTGATTGTAGTAGTCGCCCGAAATGGAGAACGCCTGCGTGTCGCGCAGCGCCTCGATGTCGACGGTGAAGTAGTGACCGAGCGCGAGCGCGGTGGCCGCGCCGCCGACGCCGACGAGCGGGCCGACGAGAAGTCCGCCGCGCAAGGTCTTCTCGGGCGACCCGGCGAGAGAGGCCGAGACGAAGAGTCCGATGGCCTGCCAGCACAGCCCGCCGACGAGTAGGAAGAGATAGATTCGCAGAACCTTGTACGGGTTCGTCTCGCCGAGGTAGGCAGCGAACAGCGCGGGCGGGATGAGCATCGCCGCGACGAAATAGGCGAACAGCCCGCTTCCCAAAAACTTCCCCGCCGCCTGTCTGAAAGGCGAGAGCAGAGTCATCTGCTGGAAGACGGCCGTGCCGCGCAGACGCTCGTAGACGAAGGAGACGCCCGCGACGGCCGGCGCGACGATGAAGAGCAGGCAAAAGAGCAGGACGCTCAACCCCTCGAAGGCCGCGCGCCCGAAGTCGCGCGTCTGCATCGCCCAAAGGTCTGCGTCCGACAGGTAGAGGTTGCCGTTGTGGTAGACGTTAGGCGCTGACTGTTGCCAGAGCAGCCACCCGCCGCCCGCGACGAGCGCCGCCACGAGTCCCGCGATGAAGACCGCGCGGCGGCGCGGCAAACTCATGCGCGCGATTTTCACGAACTCCGGATTCAACTTCGACGCCACGTCCCAACTCATAAGCTCGACTCCTTCCCCGCCCCTTCCGGCGCGCGCCTCTCGCGGCCGCGCCCATCATTCGAGGCCAGAAAAACGTCTTCGACCGTCAGACGCCGCTCGTAGAACGAGACGACGCCCTCGACCCGCGCGACCAGCTCGCGGTGCAAAGCGGCCAGCCCCTCCCTGTCTCCGACGAACGTGCAATCGACACGCTCGCCCGTCGCCTCGATTCTCGACACGCCCTCGCGCCCCGCGAGGTACGCGCGCGCGCGCGCCGCGCCCTCCGCGTCGAGCGTCTCGACGCGGACGGGCGTCCCGCCCGAAAGCTCGCGCACAAGCTCGTCGATGCGCCCCGACGAGCGCACGCGCCCGCGCTCCATGATGACGACCGACGTGCAGAAGTCGGCCAGCTCCGTCAGGATGTGCGAGCTGACGACGAGGGTCGTCCCCAACGCGCCCAGCTCGCGAATCAAATCGCGCAGCTCGATGCGCGCGTGCGGGTCGAGTCCCGACGCCGGCTCGTCGAGCAGAAGAACCTTCGGCGCGTGCAGTAGCGTCTTCGCGATGACGAGACGCTGGCGCATGCCGCGCGAGAGCGCGCCCGCGCGCGCGTCGCGCTTCTCGGCGAGTCCCGTCAACTCAAGCACGGCCGCGATGCGCCGCTCGACCCGCTCGGCCTCGACCCCTTGCGCCCGCGCGAAGTATTCGAGGAACTGCCAGACCTTTAGCTCGTCGTAGAGGCCGAACGTGTCGGGGACGTAGCCGACGATGCGGTGCAGACGCTTCGGGTGGATGCCGACCTCGACGCCCCCGACCTCAATCTTCCCGCTCGTCGGCCGAAGAAGTCCCGCCAGCATCTTCAGAAGCGTCGTCTTCCCCGCCCCGTTCGGCCCGACCAGCGCGCACGTCTCGCCCTCGGGCACGAACAGGCTCACCTCGCGCACCGCCGGGTGCGTGTCGTAATACTTCGTCAGTGCGTCAGTGCCAATCAATGTTACTTCGCCTTCTCGGCGGCCGAGGTGATGCGCCGGATGAGCGCGGGGTCGTCGGGCAGGATGCCCGCCTTGACGAGTCGCGGCGTCAGAGTCCGCCAGTTCGGGTCGGCCGCAAACACGCGAGCGAAGATGGGCAGAGCCTCGTCCGTGCGGTTCATCCCGACGAGCGCGACGGCGTGCCAGTAGGCCATCTCTAGGTTGTCGGGCACGAGCCGCTGGGCCGCCCCGTACTCCCTGAGCGCCGCCGCGTTGTCCTTCTTTTCAACTGCGAGGTCGCCCGCGTTCATGTGGTTGTAGGCGCGCTGCAAAGTGATTAGACGCCGCAGCTCCGCGAGTGGTTCCAAATGGTCGTCCACGCGCAAATCATATACTCGGTCGGCCCACGCGCGCCCCGTGGGTTTCCTCGTCACGACGATGAGGGCAGCCGACTGTTTGCCGCGTATGTCGCCGCCCGCCGCCTGCGCCGCTTCGAGCGCGGCCATCATCCGCTCGGCCAAGTCGCCCCGCGTCGTCTCGAACGCACGCGCCATCGCCGGCCACACGCGCTCATTCGCCATCATGTTGGCCTGCACCGAAAACTCTTTCCCCGTCTCGTGCCCGGCCGCCTCGATGCACTTCGCGCCCGTGTGCGCCGCGACGCGCCCCTCGGCGTCAATCATCGCCACCTGTCGCACGTCGCGCCCCTCGTCGCCCGCGACGAGCGCGCGCAAAGCGTCGGGCGCGCTCCGGCCGACGCGCATCAAATCAAGACCCAACTTCCCGTAAGACGGGTCGACGAAACTCTGCGTTGCCACCGCGCCCACGCCCGCCTCGGCCCAAGGCACGACCGACCCGACCGAGAACCAATGCGACTGGACGGCCACGCCCAGCTCGCCCGTCGCCGCGTCGCGCGCCACGATTGAATAAGTGTGGACGGGCCTTCGCGGCACACGTCTTTCAGAACTCCCTTTATCAGCACTCCGCGCACCGGTCTTTGTGGGCCGCACGAGCGCGGCCGAGAGGGCGAGGAGCGAAAGCACGATGGTCAAGGTCAGCATTCTTTTCATCATCCCGTCCTGTCTTCGTCAGTTCTGTCAAACCCGAGCCGCTCGCGCACGAAGTAGAGCGGCCGGTTCTTCACCTCGCCGTAGATGCGCCCGACGTACTCGCCGATGATGCCCAAAGAGACGAGTTGCACGCCGCCCATGAAAAGCACCGCGACGAAAATCGACGCCCAGCCGCGCACCCAGTGCGAGGGGTCGAAGAGGAAACGCAAAAGCACCGCGTAGACTATCCCTGCGAACGCGACGCCGATGGCCGCGAACCCCGTCCACATCGCGAGCCGTAGCGGCGTGAACGAGAAAGACACGACGCCGTCCATCGCGAACTTGAGCATCTTGAAGAGCGGGTACTTGCTCTCGCCCGCGAAGCGCGGCGCGCGTGCGTAGCGGACGGGCACTTGCCGAAAACCCACCCACGCCACCATCCCGCGCACGAAGCGGTCGCGCTCCGGCATACGCAAAAGCGCGTCGACCACGCGCCTGTCCATCAGACGAAAGTCGCCCGTGTCCAAAGGTATCTGCACCTTCGACATGCGATTCATCAGACGGTAGAACGCCTTCGCCGTCC
This sequence comes from Pyrinomonadaceae bacterium, assembly GCA_036277175.1. Taxonomy (GTDB): domain Bacteria; phylum Acidobacteriota; class Blastocatellia; order Pyrinomonadales; family Pyrinomonadaceae; genus DASQDT01. The sequence goes on from DASUNL010000224.1 coordinate 7,783, forward strand.
ACAGCTTGAACTGCGTCTCGCCCGCGCGCTCGACCCGCTCGCCGTAGGCGACGTGCGCGCCCCCGCGCCACTCCGCGACCATCTCGCGGATGACGGCGGGCGGGTCTTGCAAGTCGGCGTCGATGATGACGACGGCCTCCCCGCGCGAGTGCTCAAGCCCCGCAGTGACGGCCGTCTGGTGTCCGAAGTTGCGCGACAAGCGGACAACGCGCACGCGCGCGTCGCCTTCGCTCAGCTCGCGCAAAATCTCCGGCGTCCGGTCGCGGCTCCCGTCGTCCACGTAAACAATCTCGAACTCCGCGCCTTCCAACTTCGCCAACTCGTCCAACAGACGCGCGTGCGCCTCGCGTATCACCGCCTCCTCGTTGTAGCAGGGGACGACGACGGAAAGACGGAAGGCGTCTGGAATGTGGGATTTCAAATTCGACATTTCAAATCCTGATTCAGCAGCCTTCCGTCTTGCCGCCTTCACCCTTTCTTAAAACGCCCAGTGGCCGCGCACGAAGAGGCCGGTGAAGAGCGCGAGGAAGAGCAGAGACCACGCCGTGATGACGCCGCCCCACACGGGGCGACGCGCGGCCAGTCGCGCGAAGAGGATGTAGATGGGGAAAAGGATGAGCGTGTAGCGCGGCGTGCTCAGGATAAACGACGTGCTCGTCCAGAGCAGCCAGTTGAAGGTCATCCAGACGGCGTAAGAGGCGCGCAAAGTCAGCCAGCACCAGACGGTGCAGGCCAAGCCCAAAAGTATGAAGAAGAACTCCTCCACGCCGACCATGTGCGCCTCGGCCGGAGCGCGCCAGCCCGCGTCCCACGCCGCCGCGATGCCCTCCCACGGCGGCGCAAGCTGTTTGTGCCACGCGGCCTGCGTAATCTTCTGAAACGCGAACGGGTCGCCGTGTACCGCGTAGTTCACCGAGAGGTAAATCGCGACGCCCACGCCCGCCAGAGCAATCCACAGCCACTCGGCGCGAAGCCCGCGCGCAGGGTCTTCGCGGTACTGCAAAAACGCTTCGACGGCAAGCGCCGGGACGAGCATCAGCCCGTTGACCCTCGTCATGCACGCGAGCGCCGCCAGAAGACCTGCGACCCACCAGCGACGCCCACGCGCGGCCAAAAACGCGCCGAGCGCGATTGCCATGAACAGGCTCTCGGTGTAGCTCGTGTGGAAGAAGTAACTCGTCGGGAAGATGAACATGAACCAGACGGCGGCGCGCGCGATTGTCCGGTCGAAGTCAATCTCGACGAGTCTTTGCAGAAGGAGCGCGGCGGCGATTGACGCGAGCGCAGAGACGACGAGCGCGCTCAACAAGTAGTCCTGAAAAACGTAAGAGAGGACGCGCGTCGCGAGCGGGTAGAGCGGGTAAAAGACTATCCACTTGCGCGCCTCGCCCTCGGTCACGTAGCCGTCGCGCGCGATGTCCAAGTAGTGCGGCGCGTCCCAGCGATTCCAAATCGCGAGCCAGCCGTAGAGGCCGCCCGTCGTCTTGTTCTCTAGCACCGCGTAGGCGACGCCCGCGAAGACCATCACCAGAAGCTTAATCGCGACGACGAGCGCGACCGTCTCCCAGTCAATCCGACGCCAGTCGAAACGCGCGCCCGCACGCTCGCCCGCCGATGACGACGCCGTTGACGCCGTCGCGGCCGACTCTCTCCCGGCGCGCCTCTGCCTGTTCTTCTTCACGAGGACTTTATACACGAGACGCGCACTAATTCGCGTCTATGAATTGGCGCATCCACATTTCGAGCGTGAGCAGTTGGAGGACGTGAAGGTTGAAGTCTTCGCGCCCCGAGAGGTTGGCCTCGACGACGCGCCGCACCTCCTCCGCGCGAAACAGCCCGCGCCTGCGAACCGTCTCCTCCGACAACATCTCTTCGACCAGCGGGCGCAGAGGCCCGCGCAGCCACGCGCGAAACGGCGCGCCGAAGCCCGCCTTCTTGCGCCACACAAGGTCGCGCGGGAGCACGCTCTCGGCCGCGCGCTTAAAGATGTATTTGCGTTTGAGGCCGCGCAGTTTCATGCGCGCGGGCATCCTCGCCGCAAGCTCGACCAGCTCGACGTTTAAGAGCGGGACGCGCACTTCGAGCGTCGTCGCCATCGAGGTCTTGTCCGTGTAGTCGAGGTTGAGGCACGGGAGAAAAGTCTTGAGGTCGACGTAGAGCAGGCGGTTGAGCGGGTCGGCCCGACGGACGCGCGCGAAGTGTCTTCGATGATGTTGATACGCATCCGCGTCGCGCGTCGCCGCGAGCATCTCGTCGGAGTAGAGGCGGCGTTTTTGTTCGTCGGTGAAGTACGTCCCGTAGCCGAGATAGCGATTCTCAAAATCGAGCGCGGCCGAGCGCGCGAACTTCTTGGCGTTGCGCAAAGGCGCGGTCAATCTTCCGGGCAAGCCCCCCGGCAGCGTGCGCGAGATGGCCGCCATCACGGGGCGGCGCAGGGATACCGGGAAGGAGTCGAGCGCGCCCGCCAAGCTCATCGCGACGACGCGCGGGTAGCCCGCGAACAACTCGTCGCCGCCCATACCCGACAAGAGCACCGTCAGAGTCTCGCGCGCCGCACGCGCGACGAGATAGCTGCTCACGACCGAGTCGATGACGGGCGACTCCATGTGACGGACGAGTTTCGGCAGAAGCGCGGCCACGTCGGGTTTTAAAATCGTCTCGTGATAGTCGGTGTCGAAGAGCTTCCCGACGCGCCGCGCCCAGCGCGCGTCGTCGGGGATGATGTCGTAGCGCAGGTCTTCGCGCTCGATGCCGATGGTGTAGGTCGAGACCCGACGCCCCTCGGAGTGTCTTTTCATCATCGCGACGATGAAGGACGAATCGACGCCGCCCGAGAGGAACGACCCCAAGGGCACGTCCGCGACCATCTCCATCTTGACGACGCGCTCGACGGTCTCCAACACGCGCTCGCGCCACCACTCCTCGGAACGCCCCTCCTCGATTTCGTCAAACGAGACGTCCCACCACTCGCGCACCTCCGCGCGCCCGTCCCGCCAAGTGAGGACGTGGCCGGGCGGGAGTTTTCTGACGCCCTGAAAGAGCGTCTGCGGGTCGGGCGTCCAAAGAAAAGTGAGCTGCTGATGTAAGCCTACGGCGTCGAGCGCGCCCGCCACGAGTCCCGACGCGAGTATCGCCTTAATCTCCGACGCGAAGACGAACGACGCGACTCCTTCGCCTTCGACCTCCGCGTAAAAGACGGGCTTGATGCCGAGTCGGTCGCGCGCGACCGTCAAAGTGCGCTCGCGCTCGTCCCAGACGGCGAAGGCGAACATGCCGTTGAG
>DASUNL010000225.1:0-7260 GCA_036277175.1 Pyrinomonadaceae bacterium
GGCGAGGCGATGGCCGCGGACTTGGCCGACGGCGTGACGCCCGACGCCGTCCGTCGCTTCCGTCAGGCCGTCCTCGACCTGCGCAAGACGCCGAACCTCGCGGACGAATTGTTTAAGAGGATGCCGAAGGTCTACGCGCGCATCCTGCCCGGCTACGAGGGGCGGGCGCGCGATGTGAAGGGTGGCGTCTTCTTCGTCATCGGGCCGGAGAAGCAGATGACGGCCTACGAGCAATACCTGAAAACGGTCGAAGGCTCGGACGCCGAAGTCTTCCGCCTCTACCCGCGCGACTTCTGGATTCCGATGCGCGCGGCCGTCGCGGAGTCTTCGGGCGGGAACTGAGAAGCGGTCAGCGTTCAGCTTTCAGCCAAACCGGAAACGAATCGCGGGGTTTGGTCGTCAGCTTCAACTCGCGCCTCGGCTTTTGCCGTAAGCTGAAAGCTGAAAGCTGAGTGCTGAACGCCGCTCTTCAGAGTTCGACCTCGGGCGGCGTCGTGGTGATGAAGACGTAGCGGCGGCCGCTGTAGAGACGCACGCCGTCGCCCTGTTTGACCATCATCAGCGGGCGCGGGCGCGCAAGCTGCGGGTCGTTCGTCGTCTGCACCGACATGAGCTTCTGGCCGGAGATGTCGAAGACGTTGAACTCGCCGGTCTCTGTGAAGCCGAAGCCGTAAGCGCCGGTCGGGAGCGCGCCCGTGCCGACCGAGACGCGGCCGTCGGTGATGAAGAAGCCCTCGTATACGGCGCGGATGTCGGCTGCGTAACCGCTCGTGTCCACCATCCCCGCGAGGGCGTGTTGGCGTTTGCCGAACAGGGCCGCAGTGGAGTTGCGCGCCTGCGTCGGCGCGCTCTGGCCCGCGTAGTAAAAGCCGGGCGGCACGACGCGCGCGAGCGCAGGGCCTTCGAGTACCGTCTGTGCGCTCGCGGCGACTGCGGAGCAAGCGAGCATTGACAGCGCGGCGATGAGTTTCCAGAGTCGTCTCGGTTTCGTCATACGTTTTCCCTCCGAAGTGTGTGGCCGTGAAGCGGCCGGGGAATGCGTCTCGGTCGCGGCGCGCGTGACTGTACTATGCTCTTTTTTGGCTGTAAAGGTGTTTCACCCCGAGGTATGTTTTTGAGCACTCGCCGCCTGCGCCGCACGCGCCGCGTCGCGCCCGCCGCCATCCTCCTACTTCTTTTGACCGCCGCGCCCGCGCGCCCGCCGCGCGCGCAACAGGCGACGCCCTCGCCTACGCCTACGCCAGCCGCCGCGCAGCAGCCCGCCGGCATGGGCGGCGTCTCGACGGGCACGGCGCGCAGCTACGCGACCCCCCGCACGGTCGACATCGTCGACCCGCAAGCGCCGAAGGTTTTCGAGGACGTGACTGCGCGCACGCCGCTCGCCTCTTTCCGCATGCGCTCGGGCGGCGCGGCCAAAGACTACATCGTCGAAACGGTCTCGGCCGGCGTCGCCGTCTTCGACTACGACTCCGACGGGCGGCCCGACATCTACCTCCTCAACGGCTCGACGATGGCCGCCGAGCAAGGCAAGGAGGCTCGGCCGCGCGCCGCTCTTTATCGCAACCTCGGCGGCTGGAAGTTTGAGGACGTGACCGCGCGCGCGGGCGTCTCGAACGACCGTTGGGGGATGGGCGTGGCCGTCGCCGACTACGACAACGACGGCGACCCCGACATCTACGTCGGCAACTACGGCACGTCGCGTCTCTACCGCAACAACTCGGACGGCACTTTCACGGACGTCGCGGTGAAGCTGGGCGTCGCGCGGCGGGGCTGGTCGACGGGCGCGAGCTTCGGCGACTTCGACCGCGACGGACGCCTCGACCTCTTCGTCCCCGGCTACGTCGCGTTCGATTTGACGAAGCTCCCGCCGAACCCTTCGGACGCCGACAAGCCGACGGCCGAAGGCGTCGCGCGCAACTTCTGCCAGTTTCGCGGCGTCCCCGTCATGTGCGGCCCGCGCGGGCTCACGGGCGAGCGCGACACGCTCTACCGGCAGCGTGCGGACGGCACGTTCGAGGACGTGACCGACGCCTCGGGCGTCACAGACGAGGGCAACTACTACGGCTTCTCGTCGGTCTGGGCGCGCATCAACGACGACGACCTGCTCGACCTCCTCGTCGTCAACGACTCCACCCCGAAGCAGCTCTACATCAACTTGGGCGGCGGCAAGTTCGAGGAGACCGGCTACCCCGCAGGCATCGCGCTCAACGAGAACGGGCGCGAGCAGGCCGGCATGGGACTCGCCGTCGGCGACTACGACAACGACGGCCGCGTAGACTTCTACATCACAAACTTCTCCGACGACTCGAACACGCTCTACCGCAACGACGGCGAAGGCAACTTCACCGACCTGACCTTCCAGACCGGCCACGGCGAGCCGACGATTCCCTTCCTCGGCTGGGGCACGAGCTTCGTCGATTACGACAACGACGGCTGGAAAGACCTCGTCGTCGCCAACGGCCACGTCTACCCCATCGTCGACCGCCAGCAGTGGGGCACGTCCTACGCGCAGCAGTTGCTTCTCTTCCGCAACGTCGAGCACGCGGAGCCCGCGCAGGCGCGGCGCGGCGCGCGCTACTTCCAGCGCATCAACGCCGCGCCCGAGACGGGACTGGCGCGAGCCTACACCGCGCGCGGACTCGCCACCGGCGACCTCGACGGCGACGGCCTCCTCGACCTCGTCCTCAACAACATCGACTCGCCGCCAGCCGTCCTCCGCAACGTCACCGCCTCGGCGCGCGCGCACCACTGGTTGCGGCTCACACTCGTCGGCGACGTGGCGAAGAAGAGTCCTCGCGACGCCGTCGGCGCGGTCGTCTTTCTCACGGCGGGCGGACGCCGCCAGCGCGCCGACCACTTCAGCGGCGCGGGCTACTCCTCGCAGAACGAACCCGTCATCTACTTCGGCCTCGGCGCGGCGACGAAGGTCGAAGACCTCGAAGTGCGCTGGCCCTCCGGCGCGGTCGAACACTTCGACGTGCCCGCAGTTGACCGCACGCTCACCCTCGTTGAAGGCAAGGGCCGTAAGTGAAGCGGCTAGCGTTCAGCGTTCAGCTTTCAGCCAAACCGGAAACGAATCGCAGGGGCTTGATCGTCAGCGTCAACTCGCACCTCGGCTTTTGCCGTGAGATGAAAGCTGAACGCCGAGTGCTGAACGCTAACCGCGACCGCTTCTCAATTCCGCATTCCGCCATCCATTAGACATTTACTAAGCGCGTACAGTTAAACAGCGCCGCTTGCCCCGGCCCACCTTGTCCCTCCCGAAGGACAGGGACGGGTCTGCCCGACGGACTATTTTCTTTCTTCGAGGGTCGTCCGATGACGCGCGCCATCGTCCTCTCCGCATCGCTCTTGTTCTCCCTCGCGTCCGCGCGTGCGCAGACGCGAACGCCCCGCGCCCCCGCCGACTCCGCGAAGGCCGCCGAGATACTCGCGCGCCTCGACGGGCTGCACTCCCTCTCGGGCGCGGGACTCGACTCAGCCGAACTCAACAAACACATGCGCAAAGTGCTTCCCTTCGTCTCCAAAAGAATCGCCCGCATGAGCGACGGCGACTTAAAGTCTGACCTCGCCGCATCGCTGCACTTCTTCGAGCACGCGCTCGACGCCGACGACGACGCGCGCCCGACCGCTTGCGACAAAGAGCGCCCCGGCGCTTACGCCTCACTGTGCGAGCGCGCGGGCGGCAAACGTCGCACGCTGCTGCTCGCCAAGTCGCGCCTTCGCGCTTCGTGGGCGCGTGCTGAGCTGAACCGGCCGCGCGTCGGCGACGATGATTCGTGGGCGGATGAAGTGTCGGGTCAGTCGGGGGCGGAGCACGCTTTCGAGCGCGAGCTTGCGTCGGAGGCGGTCGCTTCCTTGCGCCGGCTCGAAGAGCGCGTCTTCGTCTACGACTCGCTCGCCGGGTTCGAGGACGGGCGCGAGCTTGCGCGCGTGCCCTACGAGCGTTTCCGCGCGGAGCTTGAAACTTCGTCCGCGCGTCTGCGCCGAATCCTTCAGTGGCTCCCGCCGGGCGCGCCGCGCGAAGAGATACGCAAGGCCACGCAAGCCTACCTCGACGGCGCGTGGTGGTGGTCGAAGACTCGGCGCGCTCTGGTCGTCCGCGTCGCCGCCAACTCTTTCGCCGAAGACGCGGACGCACTCGCGCCCCGCGTCAGCGAAGCCACGGCGCGCTACACCGTCGCGCTCCACTGGCGACAGGCCCGCGACTTCACGCGCCGCGCGGAGCGTCTAATGACTTCCGCCCACTGACTACCGTCCTACTTTTCCGCGAGTCCGAATTTTCTTGAGAGGATGAGGCTGATTGCGCCCATGAGTGTGGGCTGCCCGCCGAGCGTGGAGGCGACGATGCGCGCCGATGGAAGGCCGCGCCGGATGCTTCGGTGAATCGTCTCTTCGAGCGCGGGCGCGACCAGAGACCACGCGCGCGTAATCTTCCCGCCGACGACGACCGTCTCCGGACTCAGTCCGACGATTAAATTCGAGATGCCGATGCCGAGGTAGTGCGCCATCTCCGAGAGCGCGTCGATGGCCGCGCCCTCGCCGCCGAGCGCGCGCTCCACCAGCCCGTCGAAATCCACACGCCCCCCGTCGCCCACCGCCGCCGCGTAACGCTCAAGCGCCGCGCGCTCTGACGCGAACGCCTCCCAGCAATCGCGGTTGCCGCACGAACAGGTGACGGGCGCTTGCTGCCCGACGATCATGTGACCGAACTCACCGGCCGCCCCGCGCTCGCCTCGGTAAATCTGTCCGTCGAAGACTATCCCAGTGCCGATGCCTTCGGCGACTAAGACCATGATGAAGTCGCGCGCGTCGGAGACCTCGGGGCGTCCGAACCAAAGCTCGGCGGTCGCCGCCGCGTTCGCGTCGTTGTCGACGCGAACCTTTAAGCCCGTCGCCGCCTCTATCTCTTCGGCGATGGGCCAGTCGCGCCAGCGGAAAAACGGAATGTAGAAGGCGCGGCCCGTGTCCGGGTCGACGAGGCCGGGGAGACTGACGCCGACGCCCGCGAACTCGCCCGCCGTGTTCGCCGCCGCCATCGCGCGCACGCCCTCGACGACGCGCGCGACCATCTCCTCGGGCCGCGTCACGTTGGCGAACTCCTCGCGCATCAAAACGCGCCCCGCCAAGTCGCTCGCCGCGACGGTCGTCAGCGAAGGCGTCAAGTCGACGCCGATGGCGGTCGCGCCCGCCGCGCGCAGGCGCAGGAGTGTCGGCCGACGGCCGCCCGTCGATTTGCCCGCGCCGACCTCCTCGACCAGCCCCTCGCCCTTCAGCTCTTCGACGATGGTCGAGACGGTCGAGCGTTGGAGGTTGGTGACGCGCGCGATGTCTGCGCGCGAAATCGGCTCGCGCTCGCGCACGTAGTTGAGGACGATCTGGCGGTTGATGTCGCGGATCGTCGAGGAGCGCGCGGCCTGCGCCTTTTTGAGGTCAATGCGTCGCATCGGGGTTCTTGTATTTCGTCGGAGAGCGGCCTTATGCTTGCCGCGTTCGCGGGTGTCGTCGCCTCGGACGCCCGGCTGTCTATTACAGCCTTCGCCGCCCGGCGTCAACATCTTTCGCGACGCGCGTACAGACTTTGAAACCTTTCGGGCGCGCCCGCGTGTAGTGTTTGCGTCGCGGGGAGCGTGGCGGCCACACGGGGCCGCGCGGGCCGGCTCACAGACATCTCTGCCGTGCGTGCGTCACATTCGCGCGCGCCTACGCCCCGACTCGAACCACTCAACAGCCGACAGGAGGACTTATGTTTTTAGTCAGGAACGGGCGTGTGAAATTCTTGGCGGCGGCGGCCTTCGCGCTCCTCTTCGCCACGGGCGCGAGCGCGCAGGACGCGGCCGCGCCGTCGCAGCAGGAGTCGCAGAACTCCCAGAGCGCCTTCCGCAGCCGCATCTTCGAGGTCAAGCACCGCAACCCCGAGACGCTCTACAACGTCTTGCAGGTGCTCGGCAGCGGCGTTTCCGGCACGGCGATTACGACCAACCGCGAGCTGCGCACGGTCGCCGTCCGCGACTTCCCCGAAAACATCGCCGTCATCGAGGCGGCCATCCGGCGGCTCGACATCCCAGAGCCTCTGCGGCCCGACATCGAGCTGCGCGTCTACATCCTCATCGCCTCGAACACGGAGGGCGCGGGCGCGCCGCTCCCGCCCGAACTCAGCGACGTGGTGCGGCAGCTACAGTCGACACTCTTTCACAAGAACTACAGTTTGATGTCGTCGCAGTTGATGCGCGCGAAGGACGGCCGTCAGGGACTCAACAACAAGGGCGTGGCGGAGCTGAAGCTGGCCGTGCCGTCGGCCCCGAGCGAGACGCCCATCTTCTACAACTACGACGTGAACTCCATCAGCGTCGAGGACGCGGGCGCGGCGACGCCGAAGGTGCAGATAGGCAACTTCGCCTTCACCATCCGCGTCCCGCTCTCGCTCGGCGGGCAGGAGGTGCGCTTCGAGAACGTCGGCTTCAACGCCCCCGTCTCCCTGCGCAACGGCGAGCGCGTCGTCGCCGGCACGACGAGCATGCAGGAGAAGAGCGTCGTCGTCGTCCTCGCCGCCAACGTCGCCAAGTGAACAAAGCAGTGACGAGTGACGAGTGACGAGCAAGAGCTTGAAGCTCGGCGCTAAAGAAACAGAAGCCCGACCCTCATGGCCGGGCTTCTGCATTTTGACTCCGGACTCGTGACTTGTCTTTAGCTCGTCACTCGTCACTTGTCACTCGTCACTGTCTTTTAGTTCCGGTCGCGCTCGTTGTGCTTGGCGCGGTAGATGTGGCGGCTCGCCTCGTTCAGCTCCCGGTGCAGGCGTGCGCGCTCGCGCGCCGTCACGTCGCCGTCGCGCTTAACGCGCCGCTCGATGAGCGCGATCTGGTACTGCTCGCGCCCGAGCCTTAGAGTCTCGCGCCGCGTCAGCTCGCCCGACGCGACGCCCCCGTAGATGCGTCTCTGCTGACGGCCCTGCCGCGCGTTGACGCCCGGCGTGCGTCGCCCGCAGCGAGTCGCACCTTGCGCTTCGGCCGCGCCCGGCACGAACGCCGACGCGAACACGACCCCCGAGGCCAAGACTAACGAAAGTAACTTCTTCATAACCCTCCAACTCCTCCTTTCGATGTCAGGCGGGAGAGCACGCACTTTAGACTTCCCCGCGAGGACGAAGGTCTGAAAAAGTTCAGAGGTCTGAAAAAGTTTCGCCCGTCAACTCTCGACGAAGAGAGTTGACGGGCGTGTTCATAGAATCGACTTGTCCGCGTCGTGCCGTTGCGACGC
>DASUNL010000226.1:0-13329 GCA_036277175.1 Pyrinomonadaceae bacterium
CGCTGGAAAGAACGATTCTTTCCAGCGCGCCTCTCATCTTTCTCTTGCGCCGCGCCCGCGCGTCGTTTCCCCGCCGACTTATTTCTTTGTTGCCTTCGCGCCGCGCGTTGTGACAAACTCCGCGCGACCTCTCGCGCTAGTAACGAATACCAAAACCCTTTTTGGAGGCGACACCGTTGCTCCGAGGCATCTTTCGCACGAAGAAGCTTGACGACATCCTCGCCACGGCCGGCGGCCCGCAGTTCTCTCTGCGGCGCACGCTCGGCGCGTTCAACGTAACGCTCATCGGCATCGGCGCGATCATCGGCGCGGGCATCTTCGCCACCGTCGGCAGCGCCGCCGCGGGCGACGAACTCGCGGGCCGACCCGGCGCAGGCCCCTCGCTCGTCCTCTCGTTCGTCATCACGGCCATCGTCTGCGGGTTCACGGCGCTCTGCTACGCGGAACTGGCGTCCATGGTTCCCATCTCCGGCTCTGCCTACACCTACTCTTACGCGACGATGGGCGAGCTAATCGCGTGGATCATCGGCTGGGACTTAATCATCGAGTACGCCATCGGCAACGTCGCCGTCGCCATCAGTTGGGCCGAGTACTTCCACAAGTTTCTCCACAACATCGGCATCGCCTTCCCCGACTGGCTGGCGACCGACTTCCGGACGGCGTCGCAACTGGCCGTGACCAACCCGGCCGAGTACGCGGCGCGGTTCGGCGGCGCGCCCGAACTGTTCGGCTACCCCGTAGTCTTCAACCTGCTCGCCTTCGGCATCGTCGCGTTGATTACGATTGTGCTCGTGTGGGGCATCCGCGAGTCGGCGAGCTTCAACGCCGGGATGGTGCTCGTCAAGGTGCTCGTGCTGCTCTTTTTCGTCGGCACGGCGCTCTACTTCGTCCCCGTCTCTGAGATGACGGCGAACTGGCGGCCGTTCCAGCCCCAAGGCTGGTCGGGCACGTTCGCGGGCGCGGCGCTCGTCTTCTTCGCCTTCATCGGCTTCGACGCCGTCTCGACCGTCGCCGAGGAGACGAAGAACCCGGCGCGCGACCTCCCCATCGGCATCATCGCGTCGCTCATCATCTGCACGGTCTTCTACGTCGTCGTCGCGGCCGTCTTCACCGGGCTGATGCCGTTCCCGGTGCTCCAGCAGGCGTCGTCGTCGAGTCAGGCCGAGGCGCTGACGATGGCGCTCGACCACGTCGCGCCGCCGGGCGTGACGTGGCCTCAGACCATCGTCGCCTTCGGCTCGGTCGTCGCGCACACGGCCGTGCTTCTCGTCTTCCAGCTCGGCCAGCCGCGCATCTTCTTCTCGATGGCGCGCGACGGGCTGCTGCCCCCCATCTTCGCGACCGTCCACCCGCGTTTTAAGACGCCGCACGTGACGACGATTCTGACGGGGCTGTTCGTCGGCGGCATCGCCGCCTTCGCCAACATCGAGTCGATGCTCAATCTGACGAACATCGGGACGCTCTTCGCGTTCCTGCTCGTCTGCATCGGCATCCCCATCCTGCGGCGCAAAGACCCCGACCGGCCGCGCCCGTTCCGCGTCCCGCTCGGCGACTGGGTGCTGCCCATCCTCGGCGCGGCCTCGTGCGTCTTCCTGATGTCTTACCTGTCGAGCGACACGTGGTGGAGGTTCATCGGGTGGCTCGTGCTCGGCCTCGCCATCTACCTCGCTTACGGCTACACGCGCAGCGCCATCGGCATCAAGCTCGGCCGCCCGAGCCGCACGCCGCTGTTGCTGAAAGTCGCGGCGCTCGGGTTCCTCGCGCTCGCCGTCGGCCTCTTCACCGTCCCGCATGACCTCGGCCTGCGGGGGAGCCTCGCGGCCGCCGCCACGTCGGGCGCGGAGCAGCACACGCGCTCGCTCATCGGCTATCTGCTCATCGTCGTCGGCCTCGTTGTCGGCGTCGCCAGTTCCCTGCTCGCGGCCGGCGCGCGCGACCCCGGCATCGACGACACGGAGGCGTGAAGGCCGCGAGTCGTGAATCGTAAATCGTCAGTCGAGACGGCAGACCGAAAGCCCCGCCCGAGTTTTGAAACTCGGGCGGGGCTTCTACTTACTCGCCGCTTACCATTCACCATCCACTATCCGCCACTCGCCGCCTTCATCAAGTCGGCGTGAAGGAGTCGGTGGAAGAGGTGCTCGCCCGCTTCGCGGCGGACGGAGAGGCGGCCCGCTTTGTAGGCTCGCGATTGCAGGCCGCGCTGGACTGATTTACAAATCGCCGTGTCCTCGTCCTGTATCCTCTGCCCCACGTCGATGCTCGCGCGGTTGCGCTCGCGCGCCGCGGGGGACACGTCAGGGAAGTAGAAATCGAAGACGACCTCGGTCTTGTCCACGCCCAGAGGCAGCACGAGATTGGTGTCCATCACGCCCTCGTACCAGTTAATCATGAAGTTCGGATAAATCCAGTAGTAGAGCGCCCGCTCGCCGCGACGCACCGCGCCCGTCTCTACTTCCGCGCCCTCGCTCACAATCGGACTCGATTGCAGACAGAACCGCTCGCCGTTCTCGATTGTATAGTTCGAGTAGTCGAGGACGCTGTCCAAGCCCTTGTGCAGATAGGGGACGTGATAACCGCCGTCCAGATAGTTGTCGACGAAGACCTTCCAGTTGCAGTCGAACGCATAGTGGCGGCGCTCGACCCAGTGAAGCCCCCCGAGCGCGAGCGGCTTCATCTGTTCGACCAGCGCGTCGCCCAAGAACTCCGCGAGCGACGGCCCCTCGCGCTCGACGCGCACGAAGACCCACTTCTCCCACTCGGCGCACTCAAGCGGCACAAGCCCCGACCGTGCGCGCTCGAAGTCGCAGACGCCCGCGAAGTCGGGCGTCCCCTTGAGTTCACCTTCGAGCGTGTAAGTCCACCCGTGATACGGGCAGCGCAAACTCTGCGACCGCCCCTCCGCCTCGGTCATCACGGCCGCCGCGTGATGACGGCAGACGTTGAAGAAGGCGCGCAGGACGTTATCGTTGCCGCGCACGACGACTACGGGTTCGCCCGCCACCTCGCACGTCACGTAGCGGCCCACGTCCTCCAACTGTTCGCGCCGCGCGGCCAAGTGCCAAGAGCGCGCGAACGTCGTGCGCCGTTCAAGCTCGTAGACGCGCGCGTCCGTGTACCAAGGCGCTGGTATCGTCCACGCCTCCGCGAGCGGCGCGCGCGCGTCGTAGCTCTCGACGATTTCTCTGAGCGTCTGCGATTTCAAATTCGAGTTTTGAGATTCCAACCCCGCGACTCACAAGACGGGCGTCGCGGTCTTGCGCTTCGGGTTGAAGAAAGGCGTCTTCGCGACGCGCGCGCCGACGCGGTGGCGGACGGCCTCGACCGTCACCTCGATTTCGAGCCGCGTGCCCGGCTTCGCGTCCGCGCGCCTGACGGTGGCGAGCGCGATGAGTTTCTTGAGCACGGGCGACCAAGTCGTCGAAGTCGCCTTGCCCGTCTGCGAGCCGTCGCGGAAGACGGGCACGGCGACGCGCGAGGCGGCGGCCGGCATCGTCGGCGGAAGACCCGCGCGCTCGTAAAGCCCTTCGACGCCCGCCCAATCGACTTCGAGTCCGACTATCTCGCGCGCGTGGCCGCGCCTGTGCTCCTCCGCGAGCGCGGCCTGTCCGACGAAACGCGCCTTGTCCAAATTAACGAGACGCCCCAACCCCATCTCGTAAGGCGAATACTTCTGCGCCTCGATGAGAGCCTTCTTGCTGCCGTGAAAGTCAACGTCGATGAGTAGCAGCCCCGCCTCGATGCGCGCGACGTCGAGCGCGAGCATCCCGGCCGGGTGAATGTCGAACGCCTCGCCCGCCTTGATGAGCGCGTCCCAGACGCGCACGGCCTCCTCCGAAGGAATCCAAATCTCGTAGCCGAGGTCGCCCGTGTAACCCGTCCGCGAAACTTCTACGGGGACACCGGCAATCTCGCCCGACGTGACGCGGAAATATTTAAGATTCTCGATGTCCGCGCCCTCGACCAAAGTTTTAAGCAGCCGGCCCGACGTCGGCCCTTGCAGCGCGAGCGCCGAAATCTCTTCGGAGATGTCTTCAATCTCCACCTCCAGCCCGGCGGCGTTCTGCGTGAACCAGCGCAGGGAGGGGTCGGCCGCCGTCCAGCGATATAAGTTCTCCGCGAGGCGCGAGACCGTCCCGTCGTCGATGACCTTCCCGCGCTCGTCGCACCAAGGCGTGTAGATGACCTGACCGACCGATACCTTACGCAGGTCGCGCGTCACGACGCGGTCGACGAGCCGCGTCGCGTCCGGCCCCGAGAGCCGGTACTTGAAGAGCGGCGAGATGTCGATGAGCGCGGCCGCGTTGCGAATCGCGTTGTACTCGTGCTCGTGGTGCGGCTCGTAGCTACTCACCGCGTAGTAGCCCGACCACTCCCTGTAACTCAGACTCTCGCACAGCGCGAGCGTCCTCTCGTGAAAGGCTGTTCCGATTGGCATCTCGTGGGATTCTCTTAAAGAGTGATTGTCACGGCGAGCGATTATAAGTATCCTAGCGAGTCTCCATCAAGAACTTCCTTTCGCATGAATCAAAAATACGACTGTATCGTCATCGGGGGCGGGCACAACGGGCTGGTGTGCGCGGCGTATTTGGCGCGCGCGGGGAAGCGGGTTCTGGTGCTCGAACGGCGGCACGTGTTGGGCGGGGCGGCCGTCACCGAAGAGGTCTTTCCGGGGTTTAAGTTCTCGGTCGCCTCTTACGTCGTGTCGCTCCTGCGCCCCGAGATTATCCGCGAGCTTGACCTGCCGCGTCACGGTTTGGAAATCCTGCCCTTAGACGGCACGTTCACGCCGATGCCCGACGGCGACTACTTGTGGCGCGTCAATGACCACGCGAAGACGCGGCGCGAGATTGCGCGTCACTCGAAACTCGACGCCGAGGCTTACGACGAGTACGGCCGCGCGATGATCGAGATGGGCCGCTTCGTCAAGCCCATCATGGCGATGACGCCGCCCGACCCGACTTCCTTAAGTCCGAAGGGGCTGATGGACTTGCTCTTCCTCGGCCGTCGCTTCCAGAGGCTTCCGGCCGAGGACAAGTACAACCAAGTTCAGCTGATGACGATGAGCGCCGTCGATTTTCTCGACCGCTGGTTCGAGACCGACGTGCTCAAGGCGACGATGTCGGCCTCCGGCATCATCGGCACTTTCCTCGGCGTGCGCTCGCCCGGCACGGCCTACGTCCTCCTGCATCACTACATGGGCGAGATTGACGGCGCGTTTCGCTCGTGGGGCTTGGCGCGCGGCGGGACGGGCGCAATCTCGAACGCCATCGCCGACGCGGCGCGCGAGGCCGGGGCGGAGATTCGCACCGAAGCGCCGATTGCCAGAGTGATTCTTAAGAACGGGCAGGCGCGCGGCGTCGTCCTTGAGAACGGCGACGAGATAGAGGCGACGGTCGTCGCGTCGAGCGTCGACCCGCGCCTGACTTTCATGAAGATGGTCGGCGAGAAGAACCTGCCCGACGACTTCGTCGAAGACATCCGTCGCTTCAAGTTTCGCGGCTCGTCCGGCAAGGTCAACCTCGCGCTTGACGCCTTGCCGGATTTCAAGGCGCTGCCGGGCGCGGGCGCGCACCTGCGCGGCGCGGTCTCAATCTCGCCGAGCGTCGAATACATGGAGCGCGCCTACGACGACGCCAAGTACGGGCGCTTCTCGCGTCGGCCCTACATCGACATCGTGATTCCCAGTCTGACAGACCCTTCGGTCGCGCCGCCCGGCAAGCACGTCATGTCTTGCTTCGTGCAGTACGCGCCCTACAACTTGCGTGAGGGGACGTGGGACGAGCGGCGCGAGGAGTTCGGCGACACGGTCGTCGAGACCATCAGCGAGCACGCGCCGAACTTCCGTGACATCATCCTCCACCGACAGGTCTTGACGCCGCTCGACCTTGAGCGCGACTTCGGGCTGACGGAAGGCAACATCTTTCAGGGCGAGCTGACGCTCGAACAGCTTTTCTTTCTGCGGCCCGCGCCCGGCTGGGCGCAGTACCGCACGCCCGTCCGCAACCTCTACATGTGCGGCTCGGCCACGCACCCCGGCGGCGGCATCATGGGAGCATCGGGGCGCAACGGCGCGGCCAAGATTTTGAAGGACTGGAGTTGGGGAAACGTGTAGCCGCGAATCGTCAATCGTCAATCGTGAATCGAAGAAAGCTGTTTTTATCTATTCACTATTGACGATTGACGATTCACGAACTTCTTATGAACGCGCACGATAGAGTGGTCATCATCGGGGCCGGGCACAACGGGTTGGTGGCGGCCTGTTATCTGGCGAAGGCCGGTCTGCACCCGCTCGTCCTCGAATGGCGCGAGCGCGTGGGCGGCGGGGCTTTGACAGAGGAGTTTCATCCCGGCTTCCGCTCTTCGACGCTCGCGCACGGGCTCGGCCCGCTCCTGCCGGAAGTCGCGCGCGAACTCGAACTCGAACGACACGGGCTCGCGCTCATCAACACGGACGCGCGCCTCTTCGCGCCCGACCGCGAAGGCCGCTCGCTCACCATCTACGACGACGCCGAGCGCACCGCGCGTGAGCTTGAATCCCTCTCCGCACACGACGCACGCGCCTACGCGGACTTTCGCCAAAGCTTCGCGCGCATCGGCCGCGTGCTCGCGTCCGTGGTGCGCGAAGCGCCGCCGTCGATTGAGCGGCCGCGGGGGCGCGAGGCGTGGGGCTTCCTCAAGCTCGGCAAAGAGTTTCGCGGACTCGGCAAGCGTGACGCATACCGTCTTCTGCGCTGGGGGCCGATGGCCGTCGCAGACCTCGCGGCCGAGTGGTTCGAGTCGGAGCTTCTGCGCGCCTCGGTCGCGGCGCGCGGCATCCAAGGGGCTTTCGCCGGGCCTTGGTCGGCGGGCACGAGTTTGGGCCTACTCGTGCAGGCCGCCTTCGACGGGCAGCCGTTCGCCTCCAACTCCTTCGCGCGCGGCGGCGCGGGCGCGCTCGCCAAAGCACTCGCGCATGCGGCGCAGGCGGCGGGCGCTGAGATTCGCACGGGCGCGGACGTGGCGCGCGTCGTCGTGCAAGAGGGGCGCGCCACGGGCGTCGTGCTCGAAGGCGGCGAGGAGATTGCGGCGCGCGCCGTCGTCTCGAACGCCGACCCGCGTCAGACCTTCCTCCGTCTCGTCGAGCCGACCGAACTCGACCCCGATTTTCTCTCGAAGGTGCGCGGCTACCGCTCGACGGGCGCGGCCGCGAAGGTGAATTTCGCGCTCGGCGCGCTCCCCCTCTTCGCGACGCGAAAGAAAATCGAGAGCGGCGCGGAGGAGTTGCGCGGGCGCATCCACATCGGGCCGGAGATTGACTACCTCGAACGCGCCTTCGACGCCGCCAAGTACGGCGACTTCTCGCCCGAGCCTTATCTCGACATCACGATTCCGACGCTCAGCGACACAGGCCTCGCGCCCGAAGGCCGCCACGTGATGAGCGTCCACGCGCAGTTCGCGCCCTACAACTTGAAGGAGGGCGACTGGACTTCGCGGCGCGAGGAGTTCGCCGACGCGGTCGTCCGCACGATTGAGACTTTCGCGCCCGGCTTCAGCAATTTGATTCTCGGACGACAGACCATCACGCCGCTCGACCTCGAACAGACATACGGCCTCAGCGGCGGCCACATCCACCACGGCGAGATGTCGCTCGACCAGTTCTACACGTTCCGGCCCATCATCGGGTGGGCGCAGTACCGCACTCCGGTCGCGCGCCTCTATCTCTGCGGCGCGGGCACGCACCCCGGCGGCGGACTCACGGGCGCGCCCGGCCGCATCGCCGCGCACGAGATTCTGAAAGACCTCAAGGCGACACGCCGCACGTGAGCCGGCGTCAAGCCTCGCCGCGCGAAACTTCCGCGACGCCGAAGCCGTTATCTAAGGCGTCGCGTTCTCGACCGACATCCACGGAGGTCAAAGGCGATGACGCCGGAAACGCTCTTCTCGATTTGCAGCACGCTCGTCCTGCCGGGCTGGCTTCTGCTCGTCGTCGCGCCGCGCTGGAAGTGGACGGCCCGGCTCGTCTGCGCCGTCCTCGTGCCGCTCCTGCTCGCGCTCGTTTACCTGTACCTGATCGTCTCCTACTTCCCGTCTTCGCAAGGCGGCTTCGGCTCGCTCGCGCAGGTCGCGCAGCTTTTCCAGAACCCTTACAACCTTCTGGCCGGGTGGATTCATTACCTTGCCTTCGACCTCTTCGTCGGCAGTTGGGAGGTGCGCGACGCGCAGAGGGTGGGGATGAATCACCTTCTGGTCGTGCCCTGTCTGATTCTCACTTTCCTCCTCGGCCCCGTGGGCCTTCTCCTCTACTTCGCGCTGCGCTTCGCCCTCAAGCGCAAAGTGTCGGTCGGGGGTGACGGGTGACGGGCGCGCGCGAGTTCGCGGCGGAAGTCTACCGGCGCAACCGCCTGCTGGCCGTGCTCGGCTGGCTGCACCTCGCGGCGCTCGCCGTCATCCTCTTGGTCGCGCCGTTCGACACGCGGACGGTGACGGGAATCAACCCGTGGATCAAGCCGATGAAGTTTCTCGTCTCGATTACGGTCTACGTCTGGACGCTGGCGTGGCTGCTCGAATACGTCTCGTCCTACCGCCGGGCGGTGCGGCTCGTCAGTTGGGGCACGGCCGTCGTGTTCGTCGGCGAGATGGCCTGTATCATCACGCAGGCGGCGCGCGGCGTGACTTCGCACTACAACGTCGAAACGCCTTTCGACTCGGCCGTCTTCAGCACGATGGGTTTTCTCATCTTCTTCAACACGCTCCTCGTGCTGCTGACGCTGGCGCTGTTCGCGCGCCCGACCGCGCGGCTCCCGCCCGCCTATTTGTGGGGCATCCGTCTGGGCCTGCTGCTCTTTTTTCTGGGGAGTCTCGAAGGGATGGCGATGATTTCGAACATGGCGCACACGGTCGGGCAGCCGGACGGCGGGCCGGGCCTGCCCTTCGTCAACTGGAGCACGCGCTCGGGCGACCTCCGCGTCGCGCACTTCCTCAGCTTCCACGCGCTGCAACTGCTCCCTCTGGCCGGGCACGCCCTGAGCCGCCGGGCGGTCGTCGGCACGCGCGGGCGACAGTTGGCCTGTGTCTTCGCGCTGGCGCTCGTCTACCTGCTCGTCACGACGCTTCTGTTCTGGCAGGCCATGCGGGGCAGACCGCTGATTGATTTGTAACCTCTCGTCGTTTGCGCGCCGGCGTTTGCGTCCGCGCCGCGCATGTCGCTTGTAACGGGCGAGGCTTGCGGCGCGTTCCGGTTTGATGTTAATTACCGGCGTTCTCGCTCTCCCCGATTCCGAGGAGGTCTTCCCTGTGAGTCTAACGCTGCTCGCGCTCGGCTTCCTTGCGCTGCTCGCCGCCGCCTATCGTCTGTACGGCGGGTGGGTCGCGCGGCAGTTTCAGTTGGACGACTCGCGTGTGACGCCCGCGCGCGAAGTCAACGACGGCGTGGACTTCGTGCCGACGCGCCCCTTCTATCTCTTCGGGCAGCACTTCTCGGCAATCGCGGCGGCCGGGCCGATTGCCGGGCCGATTCTCGCGTGTCAGGCGTTCGGCTGGCTGCCGTGCCTGCTCTGGATAGGTTTGGGCGTCGTCCTCATCGGCGCGGTTCACGACTTCACGAGCCTCGCCGCCTCTGTCCGACACGGCGCGACCTCGATTGCCGAAATCACGCGCGAGCATCTTGGGCGACGCGCGGGCCGCGCGATGATGGCGTTCATCTGGATCGCGCTCATCTACGTCATCGTCGCCTTCGCCGACATCACGGCGGGCACGTTCGTCGCCGGCTCTGAAGAGTTGAAGTCTGCGGCAGTCCGATTCAATCCGGGCGGCGCGGTGGCGGCGGCGAGCGTCATGTATCTCATCCTCTCGGTCGTGCTCGGCCTCGTGCAGAGATACCTCAACCCGCCTTTGTGGTTAGTGACCATCATCTTCGTCCCCTTGGCCTTCGCGCTCTCTTGGGCGGGGACGCTCGTGTCGAACGTCTTCGTGCTCGACCATAAGACGTGGGGGCTTTTGATTCTCGCCTACTGCTGCGTCGCGTCGATGGTTCCGGTCTGGTCGCTTCTTCAGCCGCGCGGATACTTGGGCGGCTTCATCCTCTACGCGGCGATTGCGCTCGGCGTCGTCGGCGTTTTTTTTGGCGGCTACGAAATCCAACAACCGGCGTTTAAGGGCTGGACTGTGCCGGGCATGACGGGCGCGCTCTTCCCCTTCCTCTTCGTGACCATCGCCTGCGGCGCGTGCTCCGGCTTCCACGGCCTCGTCTGTTCGGGCACGACCTCGAAGCAGGTCGAGCGCGAGTCGCACATCAAGCCCGTCGGTTACGGAGGGATGCTTGCCGAGGGCTTCGTCGCTTTAATCGCGCTCGTCACGATTATGATTGCGACGCGCGTGACGGACGCCTCGGGCAAGCCCTTAGCGCCGGGGACGATTTACGGCGACGGCATCGGGCAGTTTTTGACGCTCCTCATCGGCGGCGGCGAAGACCGTCTGAACTTCGCGCGCACCTTCGGCGCAATGGCGTTCTCCACCTTCGTCTTCGACACGCTCGACGTGTGTACGCGCCTCGGCCGATACATCGTGCAGGAGCTTCTCGGTTGGAAGGGGCGGCCGGGCGCGCTGGCGGGGACGTTTTTGACGATTGCCGCGCCCGTCTACTTCATCGCGTTCGCGCCGCCCAACTCTTGGTCGAAGTTCTGGACGCTCTTCGGCGCGTCGAACCAACTGCTCGCGGCCTTGACGCTTCTGGCAATCACGGCGTGGCTCTATCAGGCACGCCGACGCATCGCCTACACGCTCGTCCCGATGCTCTTCGTGCTGACGATTACGCTCTGGGCGCTCGGCGCGATTGTCGTCGGCAACCTGCGCGCGTCGCGCGCGGCGGCCGGTGCGGTTGACGTGGAACTGGTCAACGCCTTGGCGGCGGCCGCGCTCGTCGGCCTCGCGCTCTACCTCGCGACGGTCGCACTGTTTAAGCTGCGACGCGACCGACGCGGCGGCACGCTCGACGCCGCGCACCCCGCCGCGAGTCTTGAGTGACGCGCGGCCCGCTTCTGTCGCTAAGCGACTCCTTGCGAACGCGCGAAACGAATCAAGGGAGACCAAACATGCCGAGACTACTCGCCGCCTCAATCGCCCTCCTCTTCGCGTCGGCCCTCGCGACTGACGCGCGCGCCCACACGGTCGTCATCAT
Source organism: Pyrinomonadaceae bacterium (assembly GCA_036277175.1). Lineage (GTDB taxonomy): Bacteria > Acidobacteriota > Blastocatellia > Pyrinomonadales > Pyrinomonadaceae > DASQDT01. The sequence continues at coordinate 11,156 of DASUNL010000226.1, forward strand.
CGTGCGTCACGCCGAGAAGGCCGCGACGCCGGCCGACGACCCGTCGCTCAGCGAGGCCGGGCGCGCGCGCTCTGAGCGGCTCGCAGACATCGGCGTCGGCGCGGGCGTCGAGGCCGTCTTCACTTCGCAGGCGCGGCGCGCGCGCGACACGGCCGCCCCGCTCGCCGCGCGTCGCGGCCTCACGCCGAAGGTGCGCCAAGTCACGCGCGAGACCATCGACGCGCACATCAAGTCGCTCGGGAAAGAAATTCTCGACACACACAAGGGGGAGACCGTGCTCGTCGTCGGTCACAGCAACACCGCGCCGCGCATCGCCGCCTTCCTGAGCGGTCAGACCATCCCCGACCTCGACGACGCCACGGAGTTCGACGCCATCTTCGTCGTCATCATCCCCGACTCGGGCGCGCCGCGACTCATCAGGTCGAAGTACTGAGGCCGCCGCGAGTCTGGAATAAAGAAAGCGGTCAGCTATCAGCTATCAGCCAAAACAAAAAGCTGAAAGCTGTGTGTTGATTGTTGAATGTTTCCAATCCGCAATCCCTAGTCATCGACGACCGGCGCGCGATAAGGGTCTTTGAGGACTTTCTCAATCACTCCCACCTGCGAAGGCGAGACGTATTCCGGCAGGCAGTCGTGATAGGTCATGATGTTCTTCCAAGGCGGGTTGTAGGTTGTGCCGTTGATGGTGACGCTCCCGCCGGGGCAGTTAAGCGAGGCCGTCGGCGCGCAGTCGGGGCGCGGGTCGGCCGCCGTGTCGGTGATGTTGTCGCCGGGCGTGGCCGTGTTGTAGTCCTGCCCTCCGGCGTCGCCGTCGGCGTTGGCGAGCGTGAAGAGGTTGCACGGATTGCAGGCCGTGCCCGGCGTGCAGTTCGCGGTGCAATCGGTGGTGTTGCAGTTGGGGTCTTCGCAGCAGAAGCCGCCGAAGGTGTGCGGCAGACCGAGGTAGTGGCCCAACTCGTGCGCGAGCAGCGTGTCGTTGGGGCTGCCGGGCGAGGGCTTGTTAATCGAGGTGTTGTCGTAAGACGGCATTGAGACGTAGTGGAGGCCGGTCGGCCCCCAGCTCCACCCGCCGCCGCCGCGCGCGCGGTAGTAGGTGACGATGCGGTCGGGGTAGAAGGCGACGGCGAGGAAGTTGCCGATGAGGTCGTACTTCGACTGCGCGGCGTCGTCGACCGGGACGCTGTTGAGGATGGTGTTCTCCCACAACTCGAAGTCGGGCGAGTTGTTGGCGCTGTCGAAGACGAAAGCGAAGTCCGGGTCGTAGGACTTGTTGGCCTCGTCAACCCAGAGCTTCACCTGCGCGCGCGTGATGGGCGCTTGGTTCGAGCCGTCGTCGTCGGCCAACTGCACGGCTTGATAGTTGAGGTCTTGCTTGCACCCGGCCGTCAGACCGATGAGCGCAAGGAGCGCGAGCGCGAACAGCCGTCGCCTCTTCGTCGTCGTCGCGCTTGTCGTCGTCATCGTGGTCGTGGTCGTGGTCGTCATCATCGCGCACCTCCCTTCTCGACGCTGGCGCGACAGGCGGGGATGTCGTAGAGCACCTTGACCTGCCCGGTCGCGGGCTCGACGACGGCCGCGAGGCGCGAGGCCGTGCCGTCCGCGTGGCGCTTGTAGTAGCGCGCGAGATAGCCGGCCGTGCGCAGGCGCACGGAGATGACGGGCGTCTCCTCGACGCTTACGTCTCCGCCGCCGAGCGTGCGCCCGGTCAGATACCTGCGGAACGCATCGTCGGCCGCGCGGCGCACGCCGGGGTCGGCCGCTGGAGGCGCGGGCAGCTCAGACGGGTTACGCAGGTGCGCGCGCACGCGACGCAACTCGCCCGCGCGGCCTTCGCGGTCGAGCAGGAAGACTCCGTACTGCGTCTCGTCTATGACGCGCGCGCCGCGGTGTAGTTGTTGGAGCGCGACGAAGGCGTAAGGCTCGGCTTGGTCTGCGCGACGGCGCGTCGCGCGCTGCTCCTCGACGGCCGGGGCGAACGCAATCTCCTCGGCCCGCGCCCCGCCCGCGCCGAAGTAGCCGCGCTGCTCAAGCAGAAAGTCTGTGAAGGCTTTGACACGCTCTTCCGGCGAGGACGCTGCGGGCGCGAGACTGCCCGCGTCGAGCGTCACCAGACGGTCGTCGCCGAAGGCTTGCGCGCGGAGGCCGGAGTTGCCGGGGCGTTCCGCGATTGCGGG
>DASUNL010000227.1:0-6294 GCA_036277175.1 Pyrinomonadaceae bacterium
TGATGCGGTGGTCGTAGGTCGAGGAGACGTTGACGATTTTGCTGATGCCGAGTTGCGACAAGGCCTCGGGCGTCATCGCGTGATACTCGGCCGGGTACTCAATCGCGCCCGTCGCGACGATAAGCGACTGCCCGGCCATCAGGCGCGGGTTCGACGAGACCGTGCCGATGGTTCCGGGGTTGGTAAGGCTAACGGTCGTCTCCTGAAAGTCGGCGACGCCGAGCTTGCCCGCGCGCGCGCGCTGCACGACGTCGTCGTAGGCCGAGACGAACTGCGAGAAGGTGAGCGCGCCCGCGTTCTTGACGTTCGGGACGAGCAGGGTGCGCGAGCCGTCCTTCTTCTGCAAGTCGATGGCGATGCCGAGGTTGACTTGCGCGCGTTTGACGCGCGAGGGCTGGCCTTCGACGAGGGCGAAGCCGTCGTTCATCTGCGGGAACTCTTCGAGCGCGCGCAGGATGGCGTAGGCGACGAAGTGCGTGTAAGAGGTCTTGCCGCCCCCCTGCTCCTTGAGGTGCTGGTTGACGATGAGCCGGTTCTCTTCGAGCGCCTTGACGGGGACGTGCCGGTTCGACGTGGCGACGGGTACGCCGAGGCTCGCCTCCATGTTCTCGACTATCTTGAGCGCGCCGCCGCGTATCGGCGCGGACTCCGGAGCGGGCGCGGGCTGCGGCGCGGGCTGCGTGGTCGCGCCCGTCTGCGTCGCCGCCTTCGCGGGAGTCTGCGCGGGCGTCGCCGTCGAAGGAGTCTGCGCCGTCGTCGTCGCGGCTTGCGCGGGCGCGGCCTCTTGCGTCTGCGTCGGCGCGGCCTCTTGCGTCTGTGTCCGCGCGGGCGTCGTTTGGGCCTGCGGAGTCTGTGCCTGCGTCGCGTCGGCGGGCGTGGCCGCGTGCGTGGTCGGCCATGCTTCGGCGGCGCCGTCGCCGTCCGTCTCGGCGCGCGAGGCCGACGCGGCGGCGCTTCCGTTGTCGGACGCGCCCACGGCGGCCGCGTCCGTGCCGAGCAGTTCGTCGAAGTATGCGCGCCAAGCCTCGTCCACCGAGGAGGGGTCGCTGCGGAAGCGGTTGAGGAGACCTTCGACGTAAGTGGCGTTCGCGCCGAAATTCTCCGCGATGATCTCCGAGTAATCAGTCCTCTGTCGATCTTGGCTCACGGCTTTAGCACCTCGCGCCGGAAGGGTCGTCTCGGCCTCGTGCCCGAAGGCGCGCGGCGTCTCGTTCCCCTTGCGGATGACGGTTGGATTTGACTCTCAATAGCCTACCACCAACCGCACTCGTTTGCATCCTTCTATCCGATTTACGATAGAATGGGCCGGCCCGATGCCCGGACGACTTTTATGCGCGGCGCTTCTCTCGGTCTGCTGCGGCTGCGGCGGCACGCGCGAACGCGCCGCCCCGCCGCGCGACGCAGCGAACACGAAAGCGAGCGCGAACGCTTCGACGGCGACGGCGACGCCGTCGGCGCCCGACATCAGCGCGGACGCGACCGAGCGCGAGGGCGCGTCGAGCTTCAATCAATTTCGCTTCAACTACAAACGCGCGGGGAACACGGCCGAGGCGGTCTTCGCGCCCGAGCGTCTGCCTTGGAACGACAACGTCGTCGTGGCCGCCGCGCGCGAGTTGATAGTCGCGGCCTTCGACGACCGCTCGGAGAACTTCCCGCGCCGCGTCGAGTGGACGCGCGAAGGCGAGATGGTCAACGCCATCAAGCTCGAAGGCGAGCGTTACGAGTACGTCTTCCTGCCCGTCGAGGAGGTGCGCGGCGGCACGAAAGAGGCGCGCGCGATAAAGATGTGGCAGCTCGTCAAAGGTAGTGTTAAGTAGTCTGACAGGAGGTTGCCGTCGATGAAGAAGAAGGAGCAGGCGAAGGGCGCGGGGCGGACTTCGCGGCGCGGGTTTACGAAGGCCGTGGCGGCGGCGCTCGTCGCCGCGCCGGTCGCGGCCGTCGCCGCGCGCGACGCGCAACAGCCGTCAACGCCGCCAGAGCCGAAAGCCCCGCCCAACCCGCAGCCGACGCCGAGTCCGTCGCCGACCGCGTCGCCGAGTCCGACACCGCAGCCGCCCTCGCCCGTCGCCGAAGCTTACGCCGAGGCCGCGAAGGCGCGTTTCGGCAAGCAACTCTCCGACGAAGAGTTCGCGCGCGTCCGCCGCGACCTCGCCGGGAACGTCCGCACCTCGGAGCGCCTCGCCACCTTCAAGCTCAAGAACTCTGACGAGCCGGACTTCATCTTCATCGCGTGAGGCCGGTTTGACATGAAGCCGAAGCCGACAGCCGCACTCCCATTCGCAGTCGCAGTCGCACTCACACTCGCGCTCGCCTTTGTCCGCGTGCACGCCGTCGCCGCCCGAGGCGACGCGCAAGGCGTCAGCTCAGTCGGCCAGTACCGACGCGCCAACGAGCACCGCATCCTTCGAGAGTTCGTCGAACTGCTCTCGCTCCCGAACGTCGCGTCCGACCGCGCCGCGATACGAAAGAACGCCGCGCACCTCGTCGAGTTGATGCGCCGTCGCGGACTCGCGCCGCGCCTCCTCGAATCGTCGAACACGGACGCGCCGCCCGTCGTCTACGGCGAATGGAACGCGGAGGGCGCGACCCGCACGCTCGTCTTCTACGCGCACTACGACGGCCAGCCGACCGACCCGCAGGAGTGGCGCGCAGGTTCACCTTGGCAACCGACGCTTCGCTCCGCGTCCTTCGAGTCCGGCGGCGAGGTCGTCGCGATGCCGAAGCCCGGTGAGACAATCAACCCCGAATGGCGTCTCTACGCGCGCTCGGCGTCGGACGACAAGGCCGGAGTCGTCGCCATCCTCACCGCCATCGACGCGCTCAAGGCTTCGGGCCAACGTCCGTCGGCCAACATCAAGTTGTTCTTCGAGGGCGAGGAAGAAGCAGGCTCGCCGCACCTCGCCGACATCCTCGCGCGGCACAAAGAACTCTTGCGCGCCGACGCTTGGATAATCTGCGACGGGCCAGTCCATCAATCGGGGCGCAAGCAAATCGTCTTCGGCGTGCGCGGCGACACGAACGTCGACGTGACCGTCTACGGCGCGCGGCGTCCGCTGCATAGCGGCCACTACGGCAACTGGTCGCCGAACCCTGCGATGCTCTTGGCGCGTCTGCTCGCCTCGATGAAGGACGAGACGGGGCGTGTGACGATTGCCGGTTGGTACGACGACGTCGAGCCGCTCGGCGAGGCTGAGCGGCGGGCCATCGCCGACGCGCCCGCCTTCGACGAGGAGCTGCGACGGCAACTCGGCATCGCGCGCGCCGAACGGGTCGCGCCCTCTCTGCTCGAAGCTATCAACCTTCCATCTCTCAACGTCAACGGCATGACGAGCGCTGAGACGGGCGCGCTCGCGCGTAACGTCATCCCGACGACGGCGACGGCCGTCCTCGACCTACGCCTCGTCAAAGGCAACGACGTGCGTCGGCAGGTCGAGCGTCTGCGCGCGCACATCCGCGCGCAAGGCTTCCACATCATCGAACGCGAGCCGACGGACGACGAGCGAGCGCGTCACGCGCTCATCGCGCGGGTCGTCCACCGCGCGGGCGGCTACAACGCGCAGCGCACGCCGATGGATTTGCCCGTCTCGCGCGCCGTCGTCGAGGCCGTGCAGTCCGTTTCGCGCGAGCCTGTCGTCCGCATGCCGACGCTCGGCGGCAGTCTCCCGCTCTCGATTTTTGAAGAATCGCTCGGCGCGCGCGCGCTCATCACCGTCCCCATCGCTAACTACGACAACAACCAGCACGCAGAGGACGAGAACATACGCTTGCAGAACCTCTGGGACGGCATCGAAATCATGGCCGCCCTGATGATGATGAGGCCTTCAAATGCTCCCTGACGAAACTTTCTTCTTAAACATCAACGAACTCGCCGCGCGTATCAAGCGCAAAGAGCTTTCGCCCGTCGAGCTGGCGGAAGGATACTTGCGACGCCTCGAAGAGCAAGGCCCGCGTCTCGGCGCGGTCGCGACGCTAATGCGCGAGGCGGCGTTGCGCGACGCGCGCGCGGCCGAAACTGAGATTCGTCGCGGCCGTTATCGAGGGACGCTTCACGGCATCCCTTACGGCGTCAAAGACCTGCTCGCGACGCGCGAAGCGCCGACGACGTGGGGCGCGCAGCCTTACCGCGAGCAGCGTTTCGACTTCGACGCCACCGTGGTTCAAAAACTGCGCGACGCAGGCGCGGTGCTCGTCGCCAAGCTCGCGATGATCGAGTTGGCCGGAGGTCTCGGCTACAACCGCGCCGACGCCTCTTGGACAGGCCCGTGCCGCACGCCCTGGAACACAGCCTTCTGGAGCGGCGGCTCTTCTTCGGGGCCGGGCGCGGCCGTCTCGGCCGGCCTCGTCCCGTTCGCCATCGGCTCCGAGACTTCCGGCTCCATCATCACGCCCGCCGCCTTCTGCGGCATCACGGGCTTTCGCCCGACCTACGGCGCGGTCTCGCGTCACGGCGCGATGGCTTTGTGTTGGACGCTCGACAAGCTCGGGCCGATGTGTCGTACGGCCGAGGACTGCGAGACGGTGTTTGCGGCAATCGCCGGACGCGACCCGGCGGACGCTTCTTCGCGCGACTTCGACTTCGGGTTTAAGTCGCGGAGGCGACGGCCGCGCCGCGCCGGGCCGATTGCCGTGATGAAGGACTCTTACGAGCGCGCGCAACCCGAGGTGCGCGATAACTTCCTGCGCTCAATCGAGGTCTTAAAACGTTTCGCGGCCGTCGAGATGGACGTGGCGCTCCCCGACTTCCCTTACGGCCCGTGCGTCGGCACGATTGTCGACGCCGAGGGCGGCGCGGCCTTCCGCGAACTCATCGAGTCGGGGCGCGTGAAGGAATTGGCGAACGCCGAAGACCGCACGGGCGGATACGCTTCGCTCTTCGTCACGGCCGTCGATTACCTGCACGCGATGCGCCTGCGCGTGCCGATGCGTCGCGCGTGGAACGAGTTCTTCAAGAAGTACTCGCTGCTCGTCGCGCCCTCGCGCTCGACCGTCTCTTACCCCGTCGATAAGAATTTCAACGAAGCCTATCCGGGCATCACCGCCGGGTCGCCCATCGGCGCGAGCAACCTCGTCGGCGTCCCCGGCGTCTCCGTCCCCAACGGCTTCGGCCAGAACAATCTCCCGACCGGCTTGCAAATCGTCGGCCCTGCTTGGGCCGACCGCGACGTGCTCGCGCTCGCCCACGACTACCAGACCGCGACCGACTGGCACACGAAGCGGCCGCCGGAAAGGCCGTGAATCGTCAATCGTCAATCGTGAATCGAAAATAGATAGAGCGGCCTTCGTGCTTGAAGAATTTTCTTCCGCGCACGAAGGCCGCTCGACCTCTATTCACTATTTACGATTTACGGTTTACGATTAACGGCCTTTCTTCCGTCTCCTGTCGGATAGTTGCTGCGCCCGCGCCGCGCCGCGCGTTCGTTTAGACCCGCCTTTTGCCTGATTTTACCCGCCCTTTTGAATTCACGGCGCGCGGCACTCGTCTTGCCATGCGTGTGTGGCCCGCGACCCTTCGCGCGTTCGTGGCGTTTTCGTCACGGCGGGCGTGTTTAAGTTTCGCGGGCAACTCGCGCCGAAGCGCGAGGCATCTTTTGGTCTCCCGACGAAATGAATCTATGGAACAAGGGAAAGGAAACTGCTCTCACATGCGTAAGCTAATTCTTCTGGCACTCTTCATCGCCTGCTCCGCGCCGGCCGCCTTCGCGCAGGACGACTACGACAAGGTCAACGCCTTCGTCGGCTTCTCGCACAACCGCGTCGACACCGGCATCACCGACGGCGACCCCGACCTCGACGACATCGTCGACGAGCGCGAGGGCTTTAACGGCGTCAACGGCTCCGTCACCGGAAACGTCACGCGCTACGTCGGACTCAAGGGCGACTACTCGTTCCACACCAAGTCGTTCAACTCCGGCCTCGCGCCGGGCGTCGAAGTCCGCTCGAACCTGCACAACTTCCTCGGCGGCGTCCAGTTCCGCGACAACGCCAAGGAGAAGAAGGTCAAGCCGTTCGCCCACGTCCTCGCGGGCGCGGCGCACGCCACCTTCGACGTGCGCGGCCTCGCGACCCCGCTCGACATCGACGACAGCGAGACCGGCTTCGCGATGGCCGTCGGCGGCGGCCTCGACTTCCGCGTCAGCGACCGGATCGACATCCGCGCCGTCCAGTTCGACTACAACCCGACGCGCCTCGCCTCCGAGACGCAGCACAACTTCCGCGTCGGCATCGGCATCGTCATCAAGTAAAGGCCGAAGGTAAAACTAAAAAGGCGAAAGTGGAGACGGGCGGCCCGGCCGC
>DASUNL010000228.1:0-2624 GCA_036277175.1 Pyrinomonadaceae bacterium
TCAGCTTTGATAGAGCGGACGAGAGCTTGTGTTAAATCGCGGGTGCATCTCTGTCGCGGCGTAGGCCGTGAGCTGAACGCTGAACGCTGAACGCTGACGGCTAACGGATGACGCGCACGTCGCGCTCGCTGAAGATTTTCCAGCCGGCGTTGGTGCGACGCCAGCGAAGCTCTTGGACGACCTCGCCGCGTCGGCTCAGGCGCGGGCCGTTCTCGATGCGGTAGCGTTTGCGGAAGCGCATGACGGCCGTGCGGCCCGCGTCGCGGAAGATGATTTCCGGCTCGGCGGCGCGCACCTCGACCAACTCGGCCGTGGCGAAGACGCGCGCCTTCTCGATGCGCACGTCGCGGCGCGGCACGCGGCGCGCGAGGTAGAAAGCCTCAAGCTCCGGCATGTAAAAAGACATCTGCCGCTCGGTGTCGCGCGCGTTCGTCGCCGCCACCCACTCGTCGAGGGCTTCGCGCAAAGCGCCCGCCTCGTCGCGCTCGGCGCGCGCCGCAACCGTGCGCGCGCGCATCGACGCGCCGTCCGCGCCACGCACCTCCGCGCCGCGCGCGTCGTCGCCGCGACGCGCGCCGTCGCCACTGCTCGCGGCGTCGTCGTCACGCGCGTCGTCGTTTGTGCGCGCGCGGTCGCTACTGCGCGCGTCGTCGCTACTGCGTGTGTCGTCACTGCTGCGCGTGTCGTTGCGCGGGGCGTTGGCGCGCTCCGAGGCGAGGAGCGTTTCGCCGTAGATGTCCCAGCGCGGGCGCGCGGAAATCTTGTTGTAGACGCTCTGGATGATGAGCGGCTCGGTGAGTTGTTCGGCCGTGATGCGGCGCGTGACGCGCAGGCGGCGTCCGCCGTCGAAGGGCTTGAAGATGACGGCGAAGTTGTCCTCGGCGCGCCCGCTCGAAGTGAACGTGAGCGTGTCGCCTTCGAGCGAGACGCGCGTGCGGACGGTGCGTCCGTCCGAAGCGCGCTCGGTGTGGACGACGCCGTCGGCCAAAAGCGTGATGCGCGCCGCGCGCGAAGAGCCGAGGCGCACGGTGCGCCCCTCGCGCTCGATGGCGAGCAGGTCGGGCGGGGTGAGGCGCACGGCCAAGTCGATGAAGAAGCGTTGCTGCTCGCCGTAAGGCAGGTTGCTCGACGCGCCCGCGACGACCGAGTAGAGGCGGTCGCTCTGCGCGACGTCGATGCGGTAGACGCCGTCGAGTAGAGGCTGCGCGGACGTCGTCGTCGAAGCCGCGCGCGACGGCGACGGCGGCGGCGACGGCCGTCGCGTCTGCGCGCGCGCGGAGACCGTGAGGCCCGCCGGTAAAGTGGCGGCGAGGCCCGCGAGTAAAGTTAAGACTAAGCTTGCGCCGAAGAGGCTTCGGTTCATCTCGCTAATTGCCTCCGCCTCGTCTCCCTCTTCATCGACCCGCGCTCGCCGTTGCGCGTGCCGCGCGTGAGCAGGAGCGCGGCGAGCGCGCCGACGGCCGTGGCCGCGAGCACGCCCTTGGTGCGCGGGTGCGTGGCGAGCCACGTGTAGGCGCTGCGATTGTGTGCGAGGTCTGTGAAGTCGCCGTGGACGCGGTCGTCCGTGTCGAGCGTGTGAAAGAGGTTGTCGGGCGCGTCCGCCGACTTCGGCTCGTCCGTGCGCTGCCCGTCGAAGCCGACGCGCGCGAGCACGGAGTCCAAGACGCGCGGGACGAACTTCTCGCCGACGGCGAACGCCTTGCCCGCGCCGCCGACGACTATCTCGGGTGTCGGCGTCTCGGCCGCGTGGAGGATGGCGTGGGCGACCGTCTCCGGTTGATAGACGGGCTGGATGGGCATCGGCTTGACGCCGATTTTCGTCCGCGCGCGATTGAAGAAGGGCGTGTTGATGCCCGAGGGCATAATCTCCGTGACGCTAATCGGCGCGCCCTCGTTCAGAAGCTCGACGCGCAAAGCGTCGATGAAACCCTTCATGCCGTGCTTCGACGCGGCGTAGGCGGCCTGCAAAGGAAGCGCGCGCCGCGCCTCGACCGACGAGATGAGGATGAGCGCGCCGCCCCCGGCGCGACGCAGGTGCGGGAGCGCGACCATCGCGTTGTAGGCTTGGCCCGTCAGGTTCGTGTCGATGATGCGCTTGAACTCTTCGGGCGTCGTCTGCTCGAACGTGGCGTAGAGCGAGACGGCCGCCGCGCCGACCCAAGTGTCGACGCGCCCGTAAGTGGCCTCGGCGTGCGCGCCGACGGCCTTCACCTGCTCGAAGTCGTTAACGTCGGCCGCGATGAAAGTGGCCTCGCCGCCCGCGCCGCGAATCTCCTCGACGAGCGAGCGCAAGCCGCTCTCGCCGCGCGCCGCCGCGACGACGCGCGCGCCCCTGTGCGCGAAGCCGAGCGCCGTCGCGCGGCCGATGCCGCTCGACGCGCCGACCACCACCACCACCTGCTCCGCAATCGGTTTCAGCTCCATCACAAAACCCCCCAGTCTGTTATCAATCGACACGACACGCCCGACGACTTCGCGCGCGCGATGGCCGCGCCGAAGACACGAAGGGGGAGTTGAGAAGGGGAGAGACGACGAGGCTGCGCGGGGGCGCGGGCCTTCGAGTTTTAAGGGGAAGGAACTTGCGGCCTAAGATTAGCGCAAACGGGGCGTTGATGAGAAGCGAG
>DASUNL010000229.1:0-5345 GCA_036277175.1 Pyrinomonadaceae bacterium
CTGAGGCGTGCAAGTCTAATCTTGATTGAACTTAAGAGAGGATGTCAGGGAGTCGCGCGGGTCAGACGTGAGGCGATGATTTTGGCGGCGGTCGCGCCCGAGCCGACCGCTCCGCTGACGGTCGGGGCGTCTGGATTCGACACGTCGCCGACCGCGAAGACGTTCGCGGCGCTCGTCTCGTGCTCGCCGGTCGTGACGACGAAGCCGCGCTCGTCCGTGTGGATTTGGCCCGCGAACAGCTCCGTGTTCGGCTCGACGCCGATGCGTATGAGGACGCCGCCGACGGCCATCTGGAAAGGTTGAATCGCGCCCTCGCGCACGAGCTCGACGGCCTCGACGCGCTCGTCGCCGATGATTCTTAAGAGCCTCGCTTCCGTGAAGACCGTCACCGAGTGTGTGCCCTTGAGTCGCTCGACGAACTCCGCGCGCGCGCGCATCTTTTTGCCGCGATGGACGAGCGTGACCGTCGGGCAGACTTCCGAAAGTGCGAGCGCGTTCTCGGCCGCCGCGTCGCCGCCGCCGACGATGCACACGTCTTTCCCCGCGACCGACTCGCGGTCGCGCACGCCCGACTCCAACACGCCGCGCCCCGCCAACTCCGCCTCGCCCGGCACGCCCAGACGCCTGCGCCTCACGCCCGTCGCGATGACGATGGCGATTGACTGTAAAGACTCGCCGCTCTTGAGGACGACGCGCTTCGCCCCGAGGTCAACGCTCTCGATTTCGACACCAGTCCACAAATCGAACTCGCGCTCGCCCGCCTGCGCCAGAAACAAATCGCGCAGCTCGCGCCCGTCCGACGCCTCGACGCCGAGATGATTCTTGACCGGGTTGTAGACGCGCAGCAATTGCCCGCCGACCTCGCCCCCCTCTTCGAGCACGAGCGCGTCCAAGCCCAACTCGTCGCACCACAAAGCGGCCGACAGCCCCGCCGGCCCCGCCCCGATGATGATGACATCGTGCATAAAAGCTTTCAGCGGTCAGCATTCAGCATTCAGCTTTTTGTCTGGCGCATAGCCTCGACGTTTTCGGCGGAGGGGTCGGGCATAGGAACGATGTAAAGCTGAAAGCTGAAAGCTGAGTGCTGACCGCTACTTCTTCTTTCTGTATCTTGCCGCGAAGGTGTCGAGGGCGTCGCCGGTGATGTCGCGCTCGTACTGCTGTCGGATGACCGAGCCGTAGACGGCCACGTCGCGGCCGAGCATCTGTAGGCGGCGCGCGACGCCGGGGGCGACGTTGCCCTCGGCGTCGAAGTCCTCGTCGCTGTGGACGGCGACGCCGTAAGGCAGACTCCAGCCGTAGCACTGGCGCACGGCCGTCCGCATCTGATCCATCACGGTCAAGCCCTTCTCGTGCGAGGCGCAGAGGTAGCCGAAGAGCTTGCCAGCGAACTCCGTCCAGAAGTAGTCGAGGAAGTTTTTCATCGCGCCCGACATCGAGCCGTGGTAGTCGGGCGAGGAGAGGACGAAACAGTCGGCCCAGTTGACGGCGTCGGACGCGGCGCGCACGGCTTCGGTGTCGGGCTGCCGGTCGGGCCGGTACATCGGCAAGTCGAGCGCGTAGAGGTCGAGCAGGCGCGTGTCAGCGCCTTGCGTCGCGGCGGCTTCGAGCGTGAGTTTGAGCGCGCGGCCGCTCCGCGAACGCTCGCGCATGCTCCCCGACACTCCGAGAATCTTGACCATCGAAACTTCCCCTCTCGACTTTCAATCTTATCAATCTTAAGCGCGCCGGCGGGCGATTACTTCGGCCGAGCGCCGCGTGTGTTGGCCGGGGTCTTCATCGCGCCCGACGCTCTCATGGTAATGCAGGATTTGCCAGTCTTGAAACTGCTCGCGCAGTTCTCCCGCGCGCAGCAGAAAGCCGGGGTTCATCGGTCTGACTCCGGGGCGCTCGTCCGTCATGTGAATCGCTGCGACGAAGAGGCCGCCCCGTTTGACGCCCGCGCGCATCGCCGCGAAGAGGTCGCGCTGAAGATAGTAGAAGTCGCAGACGAGCGCGTAAGCCCCGGCCTCAATCTCGAACTCGCCGCGTTCGAGGTCGGCGACGCGCGCGTCCAAACGAAGTCCGGCGGCGCGTGCGCGCTCACGCATCAACTCGACGCCGACGCGCGACGAGTCAACTGCCGTCACGCGAAAGCCTCGCGCGGCGAGATAGACGGCGTGACGGCCCGCGCCGCAAGCGATGTCCAAGGCGCGCGGCGCGTCGTCGCTCGCGCTCGTCGAATCGACCTCGGCGCGCGTCGCGCCGGTCTTCGCACGCGGCGATTCGTCTTTCGTGAACAACTCGGCGGCGAACTCCGCGACCGCGCGGACGAGCAGTTGGCTCGGCTCTTGGGTCGCGTAATCGCCGCGCCGGTAACGCTCGTCCCAGTCAGACACTCGGCTCGCCCGACTCCTCTTCTTCCGGCGTCTCTTCGACGGCGGCGGCCGAATGTTTGTTGATGCCTTCGAGTTCGACGAAGCGGCTGACGCGCGTGACGACCAGACCCTCGCGGACTTGAAAGCGGCAGGAGAGCGCCGTGCGATCTTGAGAGTCGGTCTGACCGGCGTCGTGATACCAGACCTGACAGTTCGTGCAGTCGCCGTTCCAGCAGAAGTCGCCGTAAGAGATTGTCTGGATGGAGAGGAACTGGAAGCAGCGGAGCAGGGTGTTCTTCTCCGGCACCTCGACGCGCCGGCCGAGCACCTCGATCTCGACGAGTCTCTCGTAAGGGTCTAGAAGGTCGCTCTCCATCTTCGGGCACGGAGTATAACGAAAAAGCAGTGACGAGTGACAAGTGACGAGTGACGAGCAGGAGAAAGAAGTGATGGGCGAGAAGCCGCATTAACTCGTCACACATCACTTTCTCGTCACCCGTCACTTGTCACTCGTCACTGCTTCTTTGTGATAAACTTTAGGTCCAAACAGAACAGAGGAGGGTTGAAAAGGGCGTGGGACTCGTGATGTATATCAAGCCGGGGTGTCCGTACTGCCAGCAGGCGCGCGAACACTACCGCGCGCGTGGGGTCGAGTGGACGGAGTACGACGCGCAGAACGACCGGGCGCGGCGCAAGGAGATGCTGGCCTTGTCGGGCGGCGATCCGACCGTTCCCTGCATCGTAGAGGACGGCAAGTTCGTCGGCTCGGGGTGGGGCGACCCGCCGCGCGGTTGAACCGTCCACGACTAGAAGCCGGCCGTGCGCCGGCTCGAACGTGAGGCTTCGAGATTTTTGATTTGCGATTGAAGTTCCGCGGGCGGAGGAATACAATTCCGCCCGCGCAACTTTTTACAAACCGTCAGCCCCCGACTCGTCCGAAATCTTAACGTCCGTCAAGTCCCCTCATGATCGGCGCGACCCTTCTTAACTACCGCATCTCGGAAAAGCTCGGCGCGGGCGGACAGGGGACGGTTTACAAGGCCGTTGACGAGAAGCTCGGCCGCACGGTCGTCATCAAGGTGCTCGCGCCCGAGTTGACCGCGCGCGAGGCAAACTTGCGACGCTTCGAGCGCGAGGCGCGGCTCGCCTCCTCCCTAGACCACCCGAACATCTGCACCATCTACGGCCTGCACGAACTCGAAGGGCTGCACTTCATCGCCATGCAGTTCATCGAGGGCAAGAATGTGCGCGAGTTGGTCGCGGGCCGCCCGCTCTCGCTCGCCAGCGCGCTCTCCATCGGCACGCAGGTCGCCGACGCCTTAACGGCCGCCCACTCGCGCGGCATCATCCACCGCGACATCAAGGCCGGGAACGTCATGGTGACGAGCGCCGGGATGGCGAAGGTTCTGGACTTCGGTCTCGCCAAACTGCTCGACGAGGGGCAGGCCGACCGCGACCGCACAGGCCCGGAGAACATTCACCTCACCGAACTCGGCGTCCCCTACGGCACGGCGACCTACGCCGCGCCCGAACAGGCGACGGGCGGACACGTCGACCATCGCGCGGACATCTTCTCGACCGGCGTCCTCCTCTATGAGATGCTCGCCGGCACTTGGCCCTTCCGCGGCAAGACGAGCATCGAGGTGCGCTACGCCGTCCTGCACGACACGCCCGCGCCCGTCGCCGAGATGCGCAAGGACAATCCGCCGCCGCGTCTCCAACAGATTCTCGACCGCGCGCTTCAGAAAGACCCGGCCGCGCGTTATCAGCGGATGGAGGAGATGCGCGACGAGCTGCGCGCCGTGATGCGCGAGCAGGCGGGGCTCGGCGGCGCGGGCGTGGACACGACCGACCCTCTGCCCGGCGTCGTGCCGACGGTCGCGCCGCGCCATCAGGAGCAGACGGGCGGCTTCGGTCGCTCGTTCCGACGCTGGCTGCGGAGTCTGACGGGCGCGGAGACGCAGCCCACGTCGCTCCCGCCCGCTTCATACTCTCCAGGCGCGTCGTCGGGCGCTGGCACGCAGCGCGACATACACGACACGCCGCACGCGACCGCCGCCCTCGACGGGCAGAAGTCAATCGCCATCCTCCCCTTCCGCAACACGGCCAACGACCCGGAGGCGAACTTCTACGAGTTCTCTCTGGCCGACGCCGTGATTACGGAGCTTGCGCGCCTGCGCTCGCTCGTCGTCCGCCCTTCGTCGCAAATCATCAAGTATCAAGGCAAGCAGATTGACCCCGTCGAGGCGGGCCGCGAGCTTCGCGTGTCGAGCGTCTTGGCGGCGAGCTTTCTGCGCGCGGGCGACCAGCTTCGCGTCAACGCGCAACTGCTCGACGTGGCCTCGGGCGAGCTTGTGTGGAGCGACCGCATCGACGCCTCGGCCGAGAACATCATCACGCTGCAAGACACCATCGCGCACCGCATCGTCGACGGACTCAACCTCGAACACACTTCGGCCGAGCGCGAGGCCGTGGCCGCGCCCGCCACGCGCAGCACGTCGGCTTATGAAGAGTATCTGCGCGCCCGCGACTTCTTCGCGCGCTTCCTCTTCCGCACGCTCGCGCCCGAAGACTGCGACAAGGCGGTCGAACACTTCCAGCGCGCCATCCAACTCGACCAGTCTTTCGCGCTCGCCTACTCGGGACTCGGCGCGTGCTACGCCAACCGCGTGCTCAAGGGGCTGGGCGGGGCCGAGGACTACGAGCTGGCCGAGAACGCCTTCGCCCGCGCCCTCGAGCTCGACCCCGAGGTGGTCGAGGCGCGGATGCTGATGGTCTTCATCTACCTCGCGCGCGGCGAGAAGCACAAGGCGCGCGCCGAGGTCGCCCGCCTCGCCCGCGAGGCCCCGAACGAGGCCGCCGTCTACTTCGTCAAGGGCGCGCTCCACCGTCTGGACGGCGAGTACGACCGCGCGCTGCGCGCCTTCGACCGCCTCTCGCGCCTTGACCCCGCGGCGCGCGTCGTCACCAGCTACAACCGCGCGCGCG
>DASUNL010000230.1:0-2679 GCA_036277175.1 Pyrinomonadaceae bacterium
GCCACCGACTTCGGCTCAAGCGCGAGCCGCCGCAGGTCGCCTTCGCTCGTCATGACGAGCAGCTTGTGCGCGATGAAGTCGAAGGTGATGTCGAAGTGTCTCGTCCCGTAAGGAATCGCCGAGGTCGTCAGCCCACGCGGCGTGACGTAGAGCGGGACTTCCCACCAGTGGTTGACGTGCGGGCTTAAGACCAGACGCACCTTGCCGACTATCTGCGTCCACATGTGCAGGGTCGCGTAGGTGTCGCGCCACTCTCCGAGCGGGAGCGCCGGCCAGACTTCGGCGCTGCCGGTTCCTGTATTCGACATGACTTATCCTCCGCCGACTAAGTCCGATTACGCGCCCCATATTACATTTGTTCGCGCGACGCCGCGCAAGAACTTCGCACGGACTTTCGTCGCGGCCGACTCTTCGGGTGCTCGTGCTTGACCTCCTCTCGGGCGGCGTGTTAGTTTCCGCTTTCGTAAAGACTTCAGCAAAATCAAGCTTTATCGAGACCTTCGGCCCACCGACGCAAGGGGAGTTCCAGTGTGACGACCGCGCCCTCTCTCAAGCAGACGCCCCTCAACGCCGCGCACCGGCGGATGGGCGGCCGCATGGTCGATTTCGGCGGCTGGGACATGCCCGTCCAATACCCTTCGGGGACGGTCGAGGAGCACATCAGAACGCGCACGCGCGCCGGTCTCTTCGACGTCTCGCACATGGGCGAGATAGAGGTGCGCGGCGCGGACGCCATCGCGCTCGTCAACCGCCTCTGCTCGAACGACGTGACGAAACTCGTCGACGGGCAGGCGCACTATTCGGCTCTGACGACGCCCGCCGGCACGGTCGTCGACGACCTGCTCGTCTACCGCTTCGGCCCCGAACACCTCCTGCTCGTCGTCAACGCCTCGACGACCGAAAAGGACTGGGACTGGATTACGTCGCACAAGGCTGACGAGCGCGCCGAGCTGACGAACCGCTCGCAGGACTTCTGCCAGCTCGCCCTTCAAGGCCCTTCGGCCGTCTCCATCCTTCAACAACTGACCGACACGCCGCTCGAAGAAATCAAGTACTACCACTTCCGCGAGGGGCGCGTGGATGGCGTCGAGTCAATCATCTCGCGCACCGGCTACACGGGCGAGGACGGCTTCGAGGTCTACGCGGCGGCCGAGCGCGCCGAGCAACTGTGGGACAAGATTCTCGACGCGGGCCGCCACGGCACGCCCGAAGGCGTACTCCCCGCGGGACTCGCCGCGCGCAACACGCTCAGGCTCGAAGCGGCGATGGCTCTCTACGGCCACGAGATTGATGAGGAGCACACGCTGCTCGAAGCCAACCTCGGCTGGATTACGAAACTCGGCAAGGGCGACTTCACAGGCCGCGACGCGCTCGCGCGACAGAAGGAAGAGGGAGTCAAACGCAAACTCGCGGGCTTTGAAGTGACCGAGCGCGGCATCGCGCGCGACGGGCAGGACGTCTACGTCGGCGGCGAGAAAGTAGGCGTCGTCACGTCGGGCAGCCCCGCGCCTTTCCTTAAGAAGAACATCGGGCTGGCCTACCTGCCCGTCGAGCACACGGAAGCGGGGCAGCAGATTCAAATCGACGTGCGCGGACGCATGGTCGGCGCGCAGGTCGTCCCCGTGCCGTTCTACAAGCGCGAGAAGAAGTGATTGATAGCGGTCAGCAATCAGCGTTCAGCAGTCAGCTTTTTTTTAATCCTTAGCTGAAAGCTGACTGCTGAACGCTGACAGCTTTTACCGGAGGCTTCATGTCGAACATTCCCGAAGGACTGCACTACAGCAAGGATCACGAGTGGATTAGCGTCGAAGGCGAGACGGCGACGGTCGGCATCACCGACCACGCGCAGAACTCTCTGGGCGACGTCGTCTACGTCGAGTTGCCGAAGGTCGGCGACACTTTCGGCGCGCACGAGGCGTTCGGCTCGGTCGAGTCGGTGAAGGCCGTCTCCGAGTTGTTCCTCCCCGTCTCCGGCGAAATCACCGAAGTCAACGACGCTTTGCAGGACTCGCCCGAGCAGGTCAACTCCGACCCCTACGGCGCGGGCTGGATGGTGCGCATACGTGTCTCAGACCCCGGCCAGATTGACGGCCTGCTCTCGGCCAAGGAGTACGAAGACTTCACGCAGACCGACACGGAGTAGGTAAACCAAAAGTGCGCTACATCCCGAACTCGCCGGAAGAGCGGCAGGAGATGCTTGGGGCCGTCGGACTCGATTCGGCCGACCAACTCTTCGACTCGATACCCGAGGCCGCGCGCCTCGCGCGCCCGCTCGAAGTCCCCGAAGCACTCTCGGAAATCGAGTTGCTCGCCCGCTTCGAGCAGATGGGCGCTCGCAACGCCGCCGCGCGCCGCCCGAGTTTTCTCGGCGCGGGCGCTTACTCGCACTACTCGCCGACCATCGTCGACGCGCTCATCCAACGCTCCGAATTCTTCACGGCCTACACGCCTTACCAGCCGGAAATCTCGCAAGGCACGCTCCAAGCCATCTTCGAGTTTCAAACTCTCGTCTGCCAGTTGACCGGCATGGACGTGGCCAATGCGTCGATGTACGACGGCTCGACCGCGATGGCCGAGGCCGTCCTGATGGCCGAGCGCGTCACGCGCCGCAAGCGCGTCGCCGTCTCTTCGGCGATTCACCCGGAATACCTGGCGGTCGTTGATACCTACGTACAGCAC
>DASUNL010000231.1:0-2715 GCA_036277175.1 Pyrinomonadaceae bacterium
ACGTGAGTCTCGCCTTCCTGCCGCGCAACGTCGCGCCCGAGGTGGTGTCGATTCAGACCTTCCCCGTCGGCATCGCGCTCTTGCCAGCCGTGCAGATACAGGTTGACCCGAACGCCGAGGCCGCAGGGTTAGATCCCGCGCTCTTCGGCGCGCCCGTCCAAGTGCCGCCGCGTCGCGCGTTCCAGCGCGGCGCGATCTCGCTTCAGTGGCAGGCCGAAGACCGCAACGGCGACCAGCTCGAATACTCGGTCTACTACCGCGCCGCCGGAGAGAACGACTTTCATCTGCTCAAGGGCGACCTGCGCGAGAACTTCTACGCCGTGGACGGCGCGGCCCTCGGCGACGGACGCTACATCTTCCGCATCGTCGCCTCGGACGCGCCCGACAACGCCGTCGGCCTCGCGCTCAGCGGCGAGCGCACGAGCGAGCCGGTCGAGATAGACAACACGCCGCCCGCCGTTCGCACAGAAGGGCAGGCGCAGGTCTCCACGGACGGTCGCGTGCGAGTCCGCTTCGTCGTCGATGACGCGGGCGGGATGGTCAAGCGCGCCGACGTGAGCGTCAACGGCGGCGAGTGGCGCGCGGTCTTCCCCGAGGACGGCATCGCCGACAGCCCGCGCGAAACCTTCGCGCTCGACCTCCCGCTCACGGGCGCGGGCGAGCACGCCGTCTCCCTGCGCGCCTTCGACGCGAGCGGCAACCTGAGCAGCGCGCGCATCGTCGTCAGGCGCTAGAGGGGCGAGGACACCGCAGGGTTCGATTTCGTTACACCATACCGTGCCTCGGCGCGCCCCATTGCGTGCGCTACGGGTGAGGCGCTGTAAAGTAAGTGTGGCAAAGCTTTAGGATAGGGCGCGGAGCGCGTGTGGCATCGCTCTTGCCAAGACATTTGGCGAGACTCGCGCGTCTCTCCTCTCCTCCCATGCGCGACCCGAAAAGGGAGATGAGGAGGCCAAGGGAAGTTATGAAGTACTTGAAGCGAATTCTGGGGACGATGCTGACGCTCTCGCTCTTTATGGCGAGCGCGCTGGCCTACGACTTCCAGAAGAACAACCCGCCGCCGAAGAAGCCTGACAAGGAGATTCGCGCCCCCGAGAAGCGGCCGCCGCCGCCGCGCAACAACAACAACCGCGGCAACAGCCAGAGGGGCAACGACAACAGGCGCGGAGGGAAGCCGGACGGCGACTAAGGCTCGGCGGCACGCTCGTTCGACGAAATATCATTTAAGCGTAAAGCTACTGCAACAAGGGTGCGCCGCCGAAGGGGATGAAAAGTCTCTGTTAGGAGCGCACCCGAAGTTTTTCAGGGGAGGGTAAGACAGCCATGTTCACGAAAGCCTCGCAGACCTGCTCGAAGCTCGCGCTTCGGAGAATCATCCCGGCGCTCGCCGTCCTGTTCGGCGCGCTCGTCGCCTCAACAGGCGTCGAGGCGCGCGCGCAGGGGCGCGGCGTCGATTACAGGCTCGTCGCGCGCGCGCAGTCGGTGACGGGCGACACGTTCCGCGTCGCGGGGACGACGCCGCGCGGCGTGCGCGTCTACGCTGTCACGCGGCCTCGCGCGGAGACCCTGCGCGCCATCGACAGCGGACTCGCAGACCTCTTCGCCGTCGCGCGCCGTCGCGGCTACGCGAACCGCACCAACTACTCTGACTACACGGTCTTCATCGCGCGTCCCGACCGCACGCGCTCGGCCGGCGGAGCCTACTCGCCCGACATCGCCGTCGGCGCGGCGCAGTACGCGGGGAGCGTCTACGATCAGGGCGGCTACGTCTACGCGGCCGGGATGGTGCTCTCGATGCAGCCCGGAGCGTTCGTCGTCGCCGAGCACGAGCGCGACTGGCAGCGCGTCCGCGACGTGACGCGCTTCG
Source organism: Pyrinomonadaceae bacterium (assembly GCA_036277175.1). Classification (GTDB taxonomy): domain Bacteria; phylum Acidobacteriota; class Blastocatellia; order Pyrinomonadales; family Pyrinomonadaceae; genus DASQDT01. The sequence continues at coordinate 1,868 of DASUNL010000231.1, forward strand.
AGGGCGAGCACATCGTCCTCTACCACAACGACCGCGCTCTCTACCGGCGCACCGCCGATCACAGCCGAGGCGGCAGCCACCCGGTCTTGCAGTAAGCGCCCGTCCGTCTCGACGGCGTCGCAACGGCACGACGCGGACAAGTCGATTCTATGAACACGCCCGTCAACTCTCTTCGTCGAGAGTTGACGGGCGAAACTTTTTCAGACCTCTGAACTTTTTCAGACCTTCGTCTGCGCGGGGAAGTCTAAAGTGCGTGCTCTCCCGCCTGACATCGAAAGGAGGAGTTGGAGGGTTATGAAGAAGTTACTTTCGTTAGTCTTGGCTTCGGGGTTCGTGCTCGCGTCGGCGTTCGTGCCGGGCGCGGCCGAAACGCAAGCGGCGACTCGCTGCGGGCGACGCACGCCGGGCGTCAACGCGCGGCAGGGCCGTCAGCAGAGGCGCATCTACGGGGGCGTCGCGTCAGGCGAGTTGACGCGGCGCGAGACTCTAAGGCTCGGGCGCGAGCAGTACCAGATCGCGCTCATCGAGCGGCGCGTGAAGCGCGACGGCGACGTGACGGCGCGCGAGCGCACACGCCTGCACCGGGAGCTGAACGAGGCGAGCCGCCACATCTACCGCGCCAAGCACAACGAGCGCGACCGGAACTAAAAGGCAAAGGCAAAAGGTAAAAGGCAAAAGTGAAGACAGGCGACGTGCTGTCCGTCTTCACTTTTGCCTTTTTACTTTTACCTTTTGCCTTTTACTTGGCGACGTTGGCGGCGAGGACGACGACGACGCTCTTCTCCTGCATGCTCGTCGTGCCGGCGACGACGCGCTCGCCGTTGCGCAGGGAGACGGGGGCGTTGAAG
>DASUNL010000232.1:0-3653 GCA_036277175.1 Pyrinomonadaceae bacterium
GTCGCCCGCGTGGAAGACGTTGGCGACGAGCAGCGCGTGACGCTCGCCGACGCGGTAAGTCTCGGCCAGCACTTCCGGCAGACGCGAGCGCGGCACGACCGCGTCCTGCAACATCAGGTCAGGCGAGAGGCGGCCCATCGCGCCGAACGCGCCTTTGCGCGCGGCCCAAAGTTTCTTGCGCTCCGCCTCGTCGGCCGCGCGTCGACACGTGCGCGCGCCGTATGCTCGCAGAATCGTTTCGGCGCGCGCGGTCTCCGCGTCGAGTCCGGCTTCGAGTCCGTCAAGCTCCAAGAGGAGCGCGGCCTCGGCGTCCAAAGGCAGCCCGGCCGCGAAGACGCTGCGCTCGACGGCGCGGATGGTCGCGCCGTCGACCATCTCAAGCGCAGCCGGAATCAGACCGGCCGCGATGACGGCCGAGACGGCGCGACTCGCATCGTCGATGTGCGCGAAGTCTGCGAGGACTGTGCGGACGGCCGTCGGCAGCGGAGTCAGGCGCAAGGTCGCCTCGGTCGCAATCCCGAAAGTCCCTTCCGAGCCGACGAAGACGCCGAGCAGGTCGTAGCCTGTGGCCGCGCCGTCCGACTCGCCGCCCAGTTCGACGACGCGCCCGCCCGACAAGACGACGCGAGCAGCGAATACGTGGTCGACGGTCGTCCCGTACTTCAGACAGTGTATCCCGCCCGCGTTCTCGGCGATGTTGCCGCCGACGGTGCAGGTCGGCTGGCTCGAAGGGTCGGGCGCGTAGTGCAGGCCGAGGTGCGCGACCGCGCGCGAAACGTGTGCGTTGACGACGCCCGCCTCGACGCGCGCCGTGCGGTTCTCCGCATCGACTTTGAGCACGCGCCGCATGCGCGCGAGCTCGACGACGACGCCGTGGCCGACGGCCAACGCGCCGCCCGAAAGACCCGTCCCCGCGCCGCGCGGGACTAGCGGGACGCCCGCGCGCGAAAGTAGACGCATCACCTCGGCGACCTCTTCTGTCGATTCGGGGAAGACGACGGCGCGCGGCGTCGCGCGGTAGTGCGTGAGCGCGTCGCACTCGTAGACGAGCAGCTCGTCGGGGCAGTCCACGACCCGGTCGCGTGCGAGCGCGGCGCGCAGATTTTCGATGAGCGTGTCCACTGTTGTTTTAAGTTTGCGGGAGACGATGCCTCTACCGGAAGGGCGGGCCTAATGATACACTACGCGCGCAGTCTTCGCGTACCCGAACCTCGCGCGAACGCCTGTCGCACACGAATCCCGAACTCGACCGCGCGTGAACGAAGGACGTGCCCGGCGCAAACGTCGCCGCCGGCCCCGGCCGTCGCGCACTCGCGGGCGGGGTTCGAGTGACGCAATGCGCGCCACCCCGCGCAAGAGTTAAACCTCACCCCCGTTCGAGAGGATCGCCCATGTGGGAGTTCGTTGAAAGGCGTGCCGCCACGCGGCACAGAACCCGTCTCCAGTGTCGCCTCGTCTTTCCCGAGGCGGAGACGCCGTCGGGCACGCGCTGGCGTCCGCGACCGCTCGTCGGCTACACGCGCGACCTGAGCGCCTCGGGGCTCGCCGCCATCGTCTCCGACCTCGGCACGGCCTACGGCCCCCTGACCGACTGGGACACGGAGTTGACGGTCGAGCTTGAACTCCCTACGGGCCTCATCGAGATCGCGGTCTCGCCCGCGCGCGTCGTGCGGCTCGGGCGCGAAGAAGAGGACAGGGGCTTCCTCGTCGGCCGCCGGATACGCGAGATTAACGAGTCTTTGCGCCCGCGCTACGAGCAGTATCTTTACGCGCTCGGCTGACGGCCGCGCGCGGACGTGTGAGAGATGGCAGAGAAGGCCGGACTGACGCTCAAAGAGGCGATGGACTTACTCAACGCGCAGACCTCGCGCGGCGACGCCATGTGGAACTTCTACATGCTCGTCTCGGTCGGCGTGCTGACGCTCGGGCTGGAAAAGGCCGAGGACTGGCACACGAAGATTGTCCTGTCGCTCGCCTTCCTCATCTTCGCCTCGGTCAACGCCGCCGTCCTCTACCGCACGCAGGAGGGCGCGACGCTCCTCTATGACGTGATTCGCACGCGCGCCGACGCCGACAACCCCGAACCGGAACTGAGAATCGCACTGACCAAGCTCAAGCGCGCGACGCCGCGACGCATGCTCTGGTTTCATCTCGTGCTCGACATCGTCGTCATCGCCGCGCTCTGGACACGCTGACAGCGGACGGGGGACTAAAGCGCGTTGGAACTCTCAATCGCCGAGGGGTTGCGGACAATCAAGTTCGACCTCGTCTACACGCTCGCGCTCGGGGCCGTCTTTCTCCTCGTCGGCTACGGCTTGCAGCGCCGCACGCCCGCGCTCGCGCGGACGAGCATCCCGGCGGCGGCCATCGGCGGCCTGCTCTTCGCGCTCCTCGCGCTCGCCCTGCGCACGTCGGGCACGCTCGGCGTCTCGATAAACGACACGCTGCGCGGCCCGCTCCAGACCGTCTTCTTCACGACCATCGGCTTCGGCGCGACGGCGACACTCTTGCGCGCGGGCGGCTGGCGCATGGTCTTGTTTCTTCTGCTCGCGACGTTGGCGGGCGTCGTCCAGACAATCGTCGGACTCGCGCTCGCGCGCGGACTCGGCGCGCCCGACGCGCTCGGCATCATCTGCGGCGCGCTGACTCTGACGGGCGGGCCTTCGACGGGGCTGGCGTGGGCGGCGACGTTCGAGGAGTTGGGCGTCGCGGGCGCGAGCGCCGTCATCGTCGCCTCGGCCACGTTCGGCATCTTCGTCGCGAGCATCGTCGGCAACCCCGTCGCCACCGTCCTGATACGACGCTTCCGCCTCGCGCCCGCGAAAGCCGACGCCGCCGAAGCGACGACGCGGAGCGCGCCCGACGAAGAGAACTTCTGGGCCGTCGGGGCGACGTTCGTGCCCGACGCGAAAGACGAAGCGGACGCCGCGCGTGAAGCGGCGCGCGGGCGCGGCGTCGGCGAATCGGAAGGCGAATCGGAAGGCGAGTCGAAGAGCGAGTTGACGGCCGAGGTCGTGCTCTACAACCTTCTGCTCGTCCTCGCCGTCGTGGGCTTGGGCGCGCTTTTGAGTCTCGGCATCGCGCGGCTCGGTTTGACGCTTCCGGGTTACGTCGGCGCGATGGTCGTCGCGGCCGCCGTCAGAAACTTCGACGACCGCTTCGCGTGGCTCAGAATCAGCGCGCGCGCAATCGAGCTAATCGGCGTCGTCTCGCTCGCGCTGTTCTTAATCATCGCGCTGATGGGGCTTGAGCTTTGGAAGCTGGCGGGCTTGGCCGTCCCGATGCTCGTCATTCTTTCGGCGCAGGTCGTGGTGACGATTCTTTACGCCGTGCTGGTGACGTTCTACCTGATGGGGCGCGACTACGAGGCGGCCGTGACGTCGAGCGGGCACATCGGCTTCGGCCTCGGCATCACGCCGAACGCGGTGGCGAACATGGAGGCGCTCGCGGCGCGCTACGGCCCCGCGCCGCGCAGCTTCCTCGTTGTGCCCATCGTCGGCGCGTCCTTCATAGACTTCACGAACCTGCTCATCATCACGGCGTTCGTCAACCTGATTAGCTGACCGCGAGGGAGTCCGAGATGAAGCGTCAGAGATTCTTTATGACAATCATGCTGCTCGCCGTCGCCGCCGTCGCGAGCGCGCCCGACGCCT
>DASUNL010000233.1:0-2291 GCA_036277175.1 Pyrinomonadaceae bacterium
TCGCTCAGACAGCAGGCGCTCACTTCAATCAATAAAAAACTCTACCGCCGCAAGGGAAAAAAATAACCGGACACCCCCGAGCGCAATTCACGACTCGTAATTGAAAGCCACGCTCGGTTGAGCGTGGCTTTCAACTTAATAGCGTCGCGTTCACTTTGCTAAGAGCTTACACACGTCACGTCCGATAATATATATTATGCATTGATGATGCGGTGAGCACTTTCAGCATCATCGCTATTGGTCGGAGAACTTGACATCGGCGTCTGGGCGACACGGGCGCGCTTGCTCGTACCTGTTCAAGTCGGCTTTGAGTTTCTCTGCAAGCTCTGACTTTCTCTCTTCGACGGCTTTGGTCATCAACTTTCGTGATAGCGCGGCGGCTTCTTCGCAGCGACCTAGCTCGGCGAGGGCCGTCGCGACGAGCGCGCCGTGGTTGAACGTGCCGGTCGCGGCGTAGATGGCCTGTGCGAGTTCGAGGGCGCGTCGCCCGTCGCGCAGGTCGGTCTGCGGTGAGGCGGCGAGCAGGTATGCGAGCGTCGCCGCCGTGCGCCCTTTGTGCGGAAACCTCGTGTGCGACTTTTCTAAAGCGTCGAGCGCCCGGCGGTATTCCTTCCTGATGAGAAGAATTCTCACACTCGCGAGCAATGCCTCCTCGTTGTCAGGCGCGGACTCGACGACACGCGCAAACTCACTTTCCGCATCCTCGATGCGCCCGGCCTTGACGAGTTCCTGCGCGAGCAGAAATCGCGCGTCGTGGTCTTCGGACTTCGCGGCGACGGCGAGACGGAGGTGTTTAATCGCGCGTTCCGTTTGGTTCGACTGCGCGAGCAGAAGGCCGAGATTGTAATGCGCGTTGGCGTGGTTGGGGTCGAGTCGGAGTATCTCTTCAAACTGCGCGACGGCCCCGCCGAGGTCTCCCGTCTGCGTGAGTGCCGCGCCGAGGTTGAAGTGCGCGGGGATGCTGTCGGGCTGCGCGGCAATCGCTTTGCGAAACTCGGCGGCGGCCTCCGCGAACCTGCGCGCTTCGAGTGCCGTGCGGCCACGTATCAGGTGAAGCCGCGCGCCTTTGATGAGGTCTTGCAGACCGTCGATGAGCGGGTCTGAGACGCGAACGCCGACGCTTCCGCTCTGCGCGAGATGCGTCTGCGCCTTCTCCATTTCGTCCTGTCCGCGAAAGGCCATCGCCAGAGCGTAGTGAAGTCGATTCGCTTCGGGCGCGAGTTTGAGCGCCTTCTCTAGATGGACGGCGGCGACGTTGTAAATGCGTTTCGACAGGGCCGCTTGCCCGAGTCCGTAGAGGGCCGACGCGCTCGCCTCGTTAATCTCAAGCGCGCGTCGGAAGTTGGCCTCCGCTTCATCCAGACGGTTGAGCTGCAAGTGGAGATTGCCGAGGCTCACGAAGACCGGGAGGTAGTCGGGGCGCAGTTCGCGCGCCGTGTTGAAAAGGGCGATGGCCTGTTGCGCGTCGCCTTCCCGCTCGTGAAGTTTGCCGAGCAGGTAAGGCCAGCGAAAATCCTTCGACGCGAGCCGCGCGGCGTTCTGATAACACTCTTTGGCCGGCGAGCTGAGCGAATACGCCTGATAGATTTGACCCAACAGCCCGTAAGCCTCCGCGAGTTTGTCGGCGCTTGCGCCCGCGTCTTTGATGACCGACGCGAGTGCGCTCTCCGACGACTTGATGTGCTCGCGCACACCAGCCTCCATGCTGCTCGTGTCAGGCGTGACGACAGGCACTAAGCCCGGCGCGTCAGGCGGCATGAGCACGCCGCCTTGATTCGCCTGCGCCCTTCCTTGCGCGCCGCTCGCGCACGCGATGATAAGAATTAGACAGACCGACGATACAAGGCGCGTCGCTCGCGCGCCTTTGCTCGAACCAAACTCGACGCGCAGACTGCTCACTTCTTTCCCTGTGACGTTCCTTCTTTGAGCGTCAGGTAGCGATTAACCGGCGGACTCTTCCACTCTTCGACAGCGCCGTCGGGCCAGCGCACACGGACGGCCTCGACGCGCTCGGCGCGACCAATTCCGACGAGCACGCGCGGGTCTTGAGAGGATAGATAACTACCGTCCGTGCGCGCGCGTCTCAATAGAACCTGCTTTGGAGTGACGAAGGCTTCAACGCTCGCGCCGAGCATGTCGCGGTTAGCGCGGCGGCCTTGAAGTCTTAAGCCGAGCCAGTTGTTACTATTCCCGACGCGGTTCAGGAGAAGACGGGCAGGGCCGTTGTTGTTGGTTAAGAGCACGTCCGTGTCGCCGTCGTTGTCCACGTCGCCGAAGGCCGCGCCGCGACT
>DASUNL010000234.1:0-8905 GCA_036277175.1 Pyrinomonadaceae bacterium
GCGCATGATTGACGCCGTCGAGGCCGACGACAAGATCGTCGCCGTCCTTCACGACGACGTGGCCTTCGGTCACATCGAGGACATCGCGGAAGTCCCCGCAGGGTTAGTCGACCGTCTGCGCCACTACTTCCTCACCTACAAACAACTTCCGCAGGACGCCCCGCGCCGCGTCGAGATTACGGACGTGTACGGCCGCGACGAGGCGCTCGACGTTATTCGGCGGAGCTTCGACGACTACCGCACGCTCTTCGGCGCGCCCGAGAAGAGAATCGAAGAGCTGCGCCGCCTCCTGAAAGGATGAAGGATGAAGGCATCTGAGATTTCAGATTTCACATCTGAGATTACAAATCCTGAATCAGCCTTCAGCCTTCATTAGCCTTCTCTTAACTCCTCTTCCGCGCCGCACGCCGGACAGAAAAGAATCTTTCGGCCGTCGTCCGACTCGCGCCAGCGCGCGAGTGCTTTGGAAGAGAGACGCACGTCGCGCTCCTCGGCCTCGCCTTCGCGGAAGAAGCGCGGCAGACGTTGTTCGCCGCGCGCGTGCGTCGCGTCCGCGTCGAGTGGGGCGTTTGTGTCGGGTGAAGCGTCGGGCGAGGCGTGCGCCGCGTCGGCTTCGCGGCAACGTTTGCACGTCCAGCCGAAGCCCTCGTTGATGAAGTGTTGCGTCTCGTTCACGGGAAAAATTAGAGGCCGGCGGGGCGTCGGAAGTCAAACCGCGCCCCGCCGGCCTTCGAGTCTTCGACGGCCGTTGCTCTTTTCAGTCCCGCGCTCAGTCTTCCTGCTGGCGGCGTTGGATGCCGCGCCGCTGCCCCTGCTCGGGAAGCAGGCGGACGGGGACGGTCGTGCGCTGGCCTTCGCGCACGACTTCGACCTGCACCACGTCGCCGAACTGGTGCTTGTCGAGGATTCGATAGAGGTCGTCCGAGTCCTCGACGGCCTCGCCGTCGATGGCGACGATGATGTCGCCGAGGATGATGTCGCCGTCGGGCGTCTGTTCGAGAGCGCGCAGGCGCGCGGCCGCCGCCGAACCTTGCGGGTCAAGCTGGTAGATGATGAGACCACGCTCGACGGGCAGGCGCACGCCTCGGATGCGGCTCACGTCGAGCGGGAAGATGCCGAGCTTGGGACGCACGACGCGGCCCTGCGAGATGAGCTGCGGGACGATGCGCTTGGCGATGTTGACGGGGACGGCGAAGCCGACGCCGACCGAGCCGCCCGTCGGCGAAAGGATTTGCGAGTTGATGCCGATCATGCGGCCGCGCGAGTCGAGAAGCGGCCCGCCCGAGTTGCCGGGGTTAATCGAGGCGTCCGTTTGAATCGCGCCTTCGATGGTGCGCCCATTGCGCGCCTGTATCGGTCGCTGAAGGCCGGAGATGACGCCGGTCGTCAGAGTGCGGTCGAACCCGAACGGGTTGCCGATGGCTAAGACCTTCTGCCCGACGATGAGGCGGTCGGAGTCGCCGAACGGCACGACGCGCAAGACCTCGCGCGGCGCTTCGACCTTGATGACGGCCAAGTCCGTGTCGGGGTCGCGGCCGACGACGCGCGCCGGGTAGCGCGTGTCGCCGCCGAAGCTCACGGTCAGAGAGTCCGCGCCCTCGACGACGTGGTTGTTCGTCAGGATGTGGCCCTGCTCGTCAATGACCGAGCCCGAGCCGTTGCCCTGCCCGCCCTCGTCGAAGACGTTGCGCGCGCGGCGCAGGGTGTTGATGAAGGCGACGCCGGGCGAGATGGCGCGGTAGACCTCTATGTTGTTCTGCTCGTCGGAGACGGCCGCCGGGTCGGCGATGCCTTCGGGCGCTTCCTCGGAGAAGGCCACGCCCGAGGGCTGTACGCGCGCGCTGAGGTAGCGGTCGTAGACGAGGACGGCGCTCGCGGCGAAGACGGCCGACAGTAGCGCGATGGATAAAATCTGGCGTGCAGAGAGTCTGTACATGGCTTAACTCTTTCGTAAAAACTCGAATGATCTCTCGGCCCTTCCGAGTCTAGTTAAGATGCCCGCCGCCCGTCCGTCCGTTGCGCGCGAGCGTAGGACGGGAGACTTGCTGTAACCCGTCATTCTAGCCCTTTTACGAGCACGCGCACGCGGCGGTTTGTAAAAAGAGATTTACGTGCGGACGCACAACGCAAGTCCGCGTGAGCGCACACGTGCGCGCCCGTCGGTCGGGCATCTTTTAATTGCGTGCGAGAAGGGGGAAAGTTCCTTCGTTAGTAGATGAGCGCGAGCGGGGCGTCGAAGCCGAGGGCCGCCGCCCCGGCCGCCGCGTGGACGAGCATGAGGGCGAGGTAGAGTGCGAGGACGAAGTGGAGGCCGTGGCGCGCGATGGCGAGGTGCGACCAGCGGTAGAGCGCGTAGGCGGCCAAAGCGCCGACCGTGAGCTTGACGGCGAGAAACGGGGCGTCGCCCGCCTCCATCAGCAATGCCATCAGCCCGTTGCCTTCGGTCGCCACGCCGAGACGCACCCAGATAAGCGTCAGTTGCGCGTCGAGCCAGTTGAGGCCGAACAGCAGAAGGCTTTTGGAGAAGGCGCTCATCGAGGTGTCGCTCCTTGGACGGCCACCCGCAGGCGGCCAACTTCGTTTAACCGCGCCCCGTAAGACGAAACCCCCAAAACCTTTCGGCTCGGGGGTTACGTCCTACACGGGAGGAACGCGATTACTCGCTTTCTTGTGTCAGAAGAAAAGTCTGAATCGAGGCGCGATTCCTGAAAGAGCGTTCAGCATTTAGCCGTCAGCTTTCAACTCACGGCCTCCGCCGCGTTTAAGACGGCTCCCGCAACTTGAGCATCTTCTTTCGTCTGCTCTCTAAAAGCTGACTGCTGACTGCTGAACGCTGAACGCTACTCGATTTCCAGTCCGCGCTCGCGCGCGATGCCGCGCGCCTTCATGATGATGTCGTCGTCGGGCGTCTCGCTCCCGTCGAGCCACGCCGCGACCTCTTCGACGGGGCGACCAAGGGCGACGCTAAACTTCTCGTCGTCGCCGTCGAAGCCCGCGTCGCGGAGACGGCGCAGAAGCGCGACGCCGCCCGTCGCGTCCGTGCCTCGGTCGTCGAGCGCGTCACGTTTCTGCGCGTCGTCGTCAAACGCCGCGCCGGCGGCCGCCGCCATCGTTTTCTTGTTGTCAGTTTCGCTCATCTCTTTTATGTCCCCTTCCCGTTATTCGTCCCCGACCGTGGCGTCGTAGCCGAGGTCTTGAATCTTCTTAATCAGAGTCTTCTGCTGCACGGTCTCGGCGTCGAACTCGACGACGGCCGTCTTCCCGCCGAAGGTCACGTCGGCCGAACGGACGCCGGCCGTCTCTTCGAGCGCCTCGCGGATGTTCGCCGCGCAGGAGTCGCAGTGCATCCCCTTGATGTGTAGCTCCGCTCTCATCATCTCCCTCCTCGAAAGACACCCGCGCGCGTGATAAAACACCCGCTTGCGCGCGGCGCGTCTGCGCACAGAAATCTTCGTACAGCTTGAGTTGTTCGGGGCGTATTATAGCGCACGGGGCCGCGAAAGCATGAACGCCGGGGCGACGCGGACGCAGACGCCGAAGACCTTGAAGAGTGTGACCATCCGTGAGGCGCTCGCCGAAGGGGCGCAAGTCTTGCGCGAGTCGGGCATGGGCGAAGCGCGGCGCGAGGCCGCGTCCCTGCTCACGCACGCGACCGGGAGAGACCGCGCTTATCTCTTCGCGCACGACGACGAGACGCTCGACGCGAGTGTGGCGGCGCGCTTTCGCGAGTCGCTCGCGCGGCGCGCGCGTGGCGAGCCTTTGCAGTACTTGACGGGGCGGCAGGAGTTCTACGGGCGCGAGTTTGAGGTCACGCCCGACGTGCTCATCCCGCGCCCGGAGACGGAGCATCTCGTCGATGCCGCGCTCGAAATCATGGAGGGGACGCGCGCGCCACTCTTCTGCGACATCGGGACGGGTTCGGGCTGCGTCGCCGTCACGCTGCTCGCCGAGCGCGAGGACGCGCGCGGCACGGCGGCCGACATCTCCGAGGCCGCGCTCCGCGTCGCCGCTCGTAACGCCGCGCGTCACGGCGTCAGCCGACGCCTCGCGCTCCGCGTCTCCGACTGCTTCGACTCCCTTGAGCCGGGTGATGAAACGTTGCGGACGCGCTTCGACATCATCGTCTCCAACCCTCCGTACGTGCGCGAGTCGGACATCGCCAGTCTCCAACGCGAGGTGCGCGAGCACGAGCCGCGCGGCGCGCTCACGCCGGGCGGCGACGGTCTGGCGGTCGTCCGCCGCCTCGTCGCCGAAGGCCCGCGACACCTGCGCGAAGGCGGTCACATGCTGTTCGAGATAGGCTTCGACCAGCACGAGGAGGTCGCGCGGATGATTGACCCGCGCGCGTGGACGCTCCTCGACATCCGCCCCGACCTGCAAGGCATCCCCCGCGTCGTCGTCGTCCGGCGCGCCGTTTGAGCGGACGCGACCGACGCTAGATTGCCCCGTCGGCGGCGTGCTAGAATCCGGCCCACTCTTAACAGATAGTTTTCAGTTTTCAGTTTCCGGTTTTCAGTTCTGAGTGAAGACGGAAGACCAGCGTTCTCGCTGAAAACTGAAAACCGAAAACTGAAAACTCTTTATGGACAAGTTTCGCATCGTCGGCGGCAATCCCGTGAAAGGATTAGTCCGCATCAGTGGCGCGAAGAATTCGGCCCTCCCGTGCATGGCCGCCGGAATCCTGACGGCAGAAACGCTGACGCTGCACAACGTCCCTTACGTGCGCGACTGCATGACGCAGCGGCGTCTGCTCGAAGACCTCGGCGCGACCGTCCTCGTCCCAGACCTCCGCACGCACAAAATCACGGCCTCGAACATCGAGTTGTTTGAAGCGCCCTACGACCTCGTCAAGACGATGCGCGCCTCGGTGCTCGTCCTTGGCCCTCTGCTCGCGCGCTTCGGCAAGGCGAAGGTCTCTTTGCCGGGCGGCTGCGCCATCGGCACGCGCCCGATTGACCTTCACCTCGAAGCCTTAAAGCAGCTCGGCGCGGAAGTCTCGCTCGAAGCCGGTTACGTCGTCGCGCGTGCGCCCTCGCGCGGGAGACTTCAAGGCGCGGAGATGAGTTTCGAGAAGGTGACGGTGACGGGCACGGAGAATCTGATGATGGCAGCCGCGCTTGCCGAAGGCACGACCGTCATGCACAACTCCGCGCGCGAGCCGGAAATCAACGACCTCGCCGAGCTTCTCAATCGCATGGGTGCGCGCGTGCGCGGCGCGGGGACGCCGACCATCACGGTCGAGGGCGTCGAAGCGCTCGGCGGCGCGGAGCACACCATCATCCCCGACCGCATCGAGACGGGCACGTTCCTCGTCGCCGCCGCCATCACGGGCGGCGAGCTTGAAGTCAAAAACTGTCGGCCCGAACACTCGGCCGTCGTCATCTCCTGTCTGCGCGACGCGGGCGTCGACATCGAGGAAGTCAACCAGAGCACGCTGCGCGTGCGACGCTCGCCTGCGGGACTCGTCGGGCGCGACGTGATGACCGAGCCGTACCCGCGTTTCCCGACCGACATGCAGGCGCAGTACATGGCCTTGATGACGCAGGCCGAGGGGCGCGCGCGCGTCACCGAGACCATCTTCGAGAACCGCTTCATGCACGCCTCGGAGATGCAGCGCATGGGCGCGTCGATTCACATCGAGGGGAACACGGCCACGGTCGAAGGGCCGACGCCCTTGGCGGGCGCGCGCGTGCAGGCGTCGGACTTGCGCGCCTCGGCCTGCCTCGTCTTGGCGGGACTCGCGGCGCGCGGGGAGACCGTCATCGAGCGCGTCTATCACATCGACCGAGGCTACGAGAAGATTGAATCCAAGCTGCGCTCGGTCGGCGCGGAGATTGAGCGCGTGCGCGATTCCGTCACCTCGCCGCTCCCGCCGATTGACGAGACGGGCGCGTCCGAGCACGCTTGAGATTTCGAGCGTTTGAGATTATGTCTGACTGCATCTTCTGCAAAATCGTCGCGGGCGAGATTCCCGCCGAGCTAGTCTACGAGGACGAGCACACCGTCGCCTTCCGCGACATCAACGCGCAGGCCCCGACGCACGTCCTCGTCATCCCGCGCGCGCACGTCGCGTCGCTCAGCGACGCGGCCGAGCGCGGCGAACAGGAACTCCTCGGCCAAGTCATGGCGTCGGCCGCCCGCGTCGCCGCGCAGGAGGGCTTGAAAGAGGGCGGCTACCGCACCGTCGTCAACACGGGCGCGGGCGCGGGCCAGTCCGTCTTCCACCTCCACGCGCACGTCCTCGGCGGCCGCCGCCTCTCTTGGCCGCCCGGCTAAACGTCCCGCCTTCACTCCCAACACCACGCGCAAAAAAACTCTTGACAGCGACCTCCGTCCGGGCGCATAGTACGAGTGTACTATGACAATAGTACAATTCTAAGATGATGTTCTTTAGGCCCAATCCAGCGTCGGGAGTGCCCGTCTACATTCAGTTGATGGAGCAGGTGCGGCACTTCGTCGAGACGGGCGCGCTCCGGCCCGGCGACCAGCTTCCCGCCATCCGCAAGGTGGCCGAAGAGCTGGTCGTCAACCCGAACACGGTGGCGAAGGTCTACCGCGAGCTTGAGCACGAGGGGGTCATCGAGTTGCGGCACGGCGCGGGCGCGTTCGTCGCCGAGCGCGGGCGCGTCGCGTCGGGCACGGACGAACGCCTGCGTAAAGCGCAGACGGTCGTGCGCGGGGCCGTCCAGAGGCTCGACGCGCTCGGACTCGCCGAAGACGAGATGCGGCGTCTGTTCGAGGCCGAGGCGCGGCGTCTGCGCGAAGGTGACGAGGCGTCGTCGCGCGGCGTGGCGCGGGCGCAGACGAAAAAGAGGTGAGGCGATGACGGAGGCGATGGCGATTGAGGCGGCGGGGCTGCGCAAGGCTTACGGCGGGGCGGAGGCCGTCGCGGGGTTGGACTTGCGTGTGCCGCGCGGCTCGATTTACGGCTTCCTCGGGCGCAACGGCTCGGGCAAGACGACGACCATCAAGATGCTGCTCGGCATGACGCGCCCCGACGCGGGGGCGGCCAAAGTCTTCGGGCTGCGCGCGGACGCGACGCCCGAGAGCGTCGAGATACGACGCCGCGCGGCCTACGTGAGCGAGGACAAAGGTCTCTACGACTACATGACGGTCGCGCAACTCATCGACTTCACGCGCCCCTTCTATCCGGCGTGGCGCGCGGAGGTCGAGAGAAGACTCCTCGGCATGTTCGACCTGCCGCCGCGCCGCAAGGTGCGCGCGCTCTCGAAAGGGATGCGGACGAAGCTGGCGCTTCTGCTCGCGCTCGCGCGCGGCGCGGAGCTGCTCGTGCTGGACGAGCCGACCGAGGGACTCGACCCGGCCGTCGTCGAAGAGGTGCTCGCCGCGATTACGGGGCTGGCCGCCGAGCAGGAGGGGTTGACGGTCTTCTTCTCGTCGCACCAGATTGCGGAGGTCGAGCAGGTGGCCGACCGCGTGCTCATCATCAGAGACGGGCGGGCGGTCGTCGAGGGCGCTGTGGACGAGTTGAAGGAGAAGTACCGGCGCGTGCAGATAGTCTTCGGCGAGGGGGCGACAAGTGACTTTGCGTTCGCCGCGCCGGGCGTCGAGCGCGTGAGTCGCGACGGGCGCTGGCTCTCGCTCTTCGTCAGCGGCGACGCCGAGCGCGTCGCCGAGGAGGCGCGCGCGCGCAACGCCGTCTCCGTCGACGTGCGACCCGTCACGCTCAAGGAGATTTTTCTGGAGAGCGTGAAAGAAAAGGAATGAATCAGTTTTCGGTTTTCAGTTCTGAGTGAAGACGGAAGACTGGCGTTCTTGCTGAAAACTAAAAACTGAAAACCGAGAGAGGTTCTTATGCTCTGGTACAAGGCTTGGCTTGAGACGCGGTGGCGGTTCGTGTGTGCGCTCGTGTTGAGCGCGGGGCTGTGCGCGGTGGTCGTCTTCACGCAGCCTTTGATTGAGGAGCTGCGAATCGAAGCGCCGGGATTCGGCGGGCGGCTCGACGAGATGGTGCGCGAGGCGATGGCGCTCGTCGGGACGTACCCCGGCTACGTCTGGTCGCAGTGGTTCGGCAAAAACCTCCTTAACGTCTGGACGTTCTTCGCCGTCTTCCTCGGCGCGGGCGGCGTGGTCGCCGAACAGGCGCGCGGCTCGGCGCTCTGGACGCTCTCGCTGCCCGTCTCGCGCCGACGACTGTTGGGCGTGCGCGCGGCCGTCGGCGCGTTGGAGCTGCTCGCGCTGGCCGTCGTGCCGTCGCTGCTCGTGCCCGTGCTCTCGCCGCTCATCGGGGAGTCGTACCCCTTGGGCGCGGCCCTGTCGCACGCGCTCATCCTCTACGGCGGCGGCCTCGTCATCTACGCCTTCACGCTCCTGCTCTCGAACCTCTTCGGCGACCAACTGAAGCCCATCATCATCGGCCTCGCCGTCGTCTTCGCGCTCGGCCTCGTCTCGCTCTTCAGTAAAGACCTGAGCGACTACAGCGTCTACACCTTGATGAGCGGGCAGAAACTCTACTTCGAGGGCACGCCGCCGTGGGCGGGACTGGCCGCGTCGCTCGCGGCGGCCGCCGCACTCTACTTCCTCGCGCTCCGCACGCTTGAGCGCAGAGACTTTTAAAGACCCGAGACTTTAAAGAACCGAGGGAGTTCAACATGAAAACACTCATCGTCGCCATCGTCGCACTCTTCATCCTCCTCCTCGCGCCGCCCCACGCGCCTCGCGCGCAGACGCCCGCGACGCCGACGCCTTCGCCGACGCCGCCGACGCAACAACCGCCGACGAGCGGCGCGTACACGACCTTCCTCGGCGAGCAGCCCGTCGGCGAGGAGACCTACACGCTCGCGCGCGCGTCGGACGGCGCGACGACGACCGCCACGGCCGACGTGACGTTCGCCGGCAACAAGACGAAGACGACGACCGTCGTCGCTAAGGGAAAGGCCGTCAG
>DASUNL010000235.1:0-3750 GCA_036277175.1 Pyrinomonadaceae bacterium
TTGGATAGGCGAGCTGCGCGCGGCCGCCGCGCGCGCCGGGCAGACGGGCATCGCGGGCCTCGTCCTCTCCGACGCCACGGCCGAGATGCGCGGCGGCGAAGTGACGGGCACGGTCGCGAGCGCGCGCATGAACACAATCCGCCAGCAGGACACGCTCGTCAGCGGCGTGACGGCGGGCGGCATACGTTTCCGCCGCGCGGAGAACGGACGCACGGAAGCGACCGTCGCGTCGGCGACGGCCGCGAGCGTGCGCGACCAAGACACCGTCGCGTCGGGCGCGCGCGCCACGGGCATCAGCGCCGTCATCAACGCGGACGAGTCGGCCCTCGTCACGGTCGAGCGCGTGACGCTCGCCTCGGTCGCAAGCTCCGAGTTCCGCACGGGCAGCCTCAACGTCGCGGGCGTGCGCCTGACGGTCTCGCCCGGCGGACTGATTGAGGGCACGACCGGCGACGTCAACGTCGGCACGGCAGACCTCGGCGGCGGCGACCGAGCCGAGGGCGTGCGACTCGCGCGTCCGCGCTTCCGACTTGAGCCGAGCGGGCGATACCGCGCGAGCGCAGATTTATCTTTGGGCGGCGGCGTGCTCGGCAAGATGCGTCTCGGCTCGGTGCGCGGCGCGCTCGTCGCGACCGGCGAGCAGATACAGCTCAACGACTTCGTCGCCGATATCTTCAACGGCCGCGCGCGCGGCAGCGCAACCATCGGCACGGCGCGCGGCGCGCAGTCGCGCGTCACGGCCGCCTTCGAGGGCGTCGACGTGGGCGGCCTCGCCGCGTCGGCCACGGGCCGCGTCGTGCCTTTGACGGGCGCGGCGACCGGCACGGTTGACCTCCGCTTCCCCGGTCAGAACTTCCGCGCCGCCACGGGTACTTTGGACGCGCGTTTCGAGGGCGCGACGGGGCGCGAAGAAGTTGGGCTGACGCCTCTGACGGGCGAGCTTCAGTTGCGCGCCGAGCGCGGCGACTTTCAAATCGAGCGCGCCAACCTGCGCACCGAAGCGTCGGAGCTTAACGCCACCGGCAGCTTCTCCTTCGACGGCGACTCGAACCTCGCCGTCCGCCTCAACTCTTCCGACGCCTCGGAGCTTCAGCGCGTCCTCGTCGCCTCGGGACTCGCGCCCCAAATCGAGGAGCAGCTCGCGCAGACGGGCGTCGAGCTGGCCGGGCAGTTGACCTTCGACGGCACGGTGCGCGGCTCGATGGAATCGCCGCTCATCAATGGACGCTTCGCCGTCGCTTCTCTGACGATGCGCGGGCGCGACCTCGGCTCTCTGTCAGCCAACGTCGAGTCTGACAACACGGCGACGCGCATCACCGGCGGGCGTTTGGAAGAGCGCGACGGCGGGGGCGTCACGTTCACCGCGACCATCCCGCGCGAGGGCGAGAACAACATCGCCTTCGACGCCACCTTAGAGAACGCCAACGCCGCGAACCTTCTCGCCGCGCTCGGCAACCCGCTCTCGACCACGGGGACGGACGCGCAGCAATCGTCGCTCTTCAACCCCGCGAATCTCGCGGGACTCGGCCCGGCGTCGGGCCGCGTGAGCGTCACCGGCTATCCGGGCGCGATGGAGGGCAGCGCCGACCTTAAGATTGATAAAGGCACGATAGGCGGCGAGCCTTACGACGAGATAGCGGCGCGCGCGACCTTCAGCGGCTCGAAGGTCAACCTCGAAGCTTTGACCGCGCGACTCGCGGGCGGAGCGGTCAACGCGAGCGGCACGGTCGACATCGAGACGCAGGACTTCGACCTTCGCGCGCAGGGCGAGAACGTCCGCCTCGATGTCGTCACCGCGCTCTTCGGCGGTCGCGTCGCGGGCGGGCGCGCGCTCCCCGCGCTCGGCGGCATCGCCGACTTTACGGCCAACGCCTCCGGCAACCTCTACGACCCGCGCAGCTACCGCGTCACGGTCGACGCGAAGGGGCGCGAAGTGACCGTCAACGGCCAAGCGGCCGGTGAGCTTTCGCTCGTCGGGCGGACGACGGCCGAGAACAAGTTTGTGTTGGAGTTGACGACCGGCATCCTCGGGCAGCCGCAGGTCGTGCGCGCAGAAGTCGACTTGGCGAGCGAGGCGCTGGCGACGACCGTCGAGACGACGCTCGCGGGAGCAGACCTGACGCAACTGTTCGCGACGCTTCTTCCGGACGCGAACGTGCGCGTCGAGGGGCGCGCGACCGGAAGTCTGCGCGCTTCCGGCAACCTCTTTGGCGAGGACGGGTCGCTCTCGCTCGCGGGTCTTCAAGGGCGCGCGGAGTTCTCCGAGCTGGTCGTGCAGATTGAAGACGTGCCGCTCGCGGCCGAGAACCCGCTCGTCGTCCTCTTCTCGACGAACGAGGTCACCTTCGAGCGGACGCGATTCACCGGGCCGGGGACCAACATCCTCTTCGGCGGCACGGCGGCCATACGCGAGGGCGGACGCCAGAACCTGACCGTCGAGGGAAGCTTGAACCTGCGCGTGCTCAACCGCATATCGCCGAACGTCTTTCTGTCGGGCGCGGCCGAGGTGAGCGTGCGCGTCGGCGGAAGCTACGCCGACCCGCGCATCACGGGCACGGCCGAAGTCGCCAACGCAACCTTCGCGACGCTCATCGAGGACGAGCGCCTGCAAGTGACGAACATCAACGGGCGCGTGCGCTTTAACGCCAACCAAGCCGAGATAGAGACGCTGACGGGCCGCGCGGGCGGCGGGCGCGTCACCGTCTCGGGCGGCGCGCTGCTCGCCGGTTTCCGCCCCGCGCAGTACCGCTTGTCGGTTCGCGGCGACGACGTGACCGTGCCGTTCCCCAACAACTTCCGCACGACGGCCGACGCCGCGCTCGAAGTGAGCGGGACGACCGAGGGCCAGCGCATACGCGGGACGGTCAACGTGCGCCGCACCGAGTACACCGAGGACATCGACCTCGCCGACTTGATTGACCGCCGCCGCGAGATTTCTCTCGAAGAGGGAGTCGGCGTGGACGGGCTCGGGCAGACGACGCTCGACCTTCAAATCGAAGGGCGCGACGCGCTCGTCGTCCGCAACAACCTCGCCGACATGGTCGGCTCAATCTCTCTGCGCGTCAGCGGGCCGATGGACGACCCCATCATCACGGGGCGCGTGACGGCCACGCGCGGCACTCTCAACTTCCGCAACAACCGCTTCGAGATTCAGCGCGCCATCATCGACCTCCCGCCGCGCCGCGACGCCGACCCTGTCCTGAACGTCGTCGCCGAGTCGGAGATTCGCGGCTACCGCGTGACGGCGACGCCGACGGGGCCGCTCTCGCAGTTGTCCATCACACTGCGCTCCGACCCTGCGCTGCCGCAGGCCGACGTGGTCTCGCTGATTACGACGGGCGACCTCTCGTCGGGCGACCAGAGCGCATCAATCCTCGGGCAGTCGGGCGTCGGCACGGCGACGAGCCTTCTGACGGAGAGTCTGGTGAACGCGCCCGTGCGGCGCGCGACCGACAAGCTGTTCGGCCTCAATCGCTTCGAGATAGACCCGCTCGTGACGGGGCGCGGTGGCGCGAGTCCGACGGCGCGCCTGACCGTCGGCCGACAGATTAACCGCGACCTCTCCGTCACCTACTCGACGAACGTGACGGGCGAGCCGCAGCAGGTCGTCGCGGTCGAGTACCGGCTGTCCGACCGCATGTCGTTCGTCGCGCGCTACCAGCAAGGCTCGCAGAACACGCTGCGGACGCAGAACAACGACTTCAGCTTCGAGGTGCGGTTCAGGAAGAGATTTTAAAAACAGTCGTGGGT
>DASUNL010000236.1:0-12083 GCA_036277175.1 Pyrinomonadaceae bacterium
ATCGCCGGCGTGCGCGAGAGAATGATCTCGTGCACGCCGGCTTCTGAATTTCAGTGTCATGCTTAACGGCTCTGACGCGGCTAAGTGGACAGCCGCCCGTTACAATGAAATGAAGGGCCGCAAGAGGTTCTATATTGACAAGAATGGCGCGAAGTAAGACCCGGCACCGGGAGTTCCTCGGCAAGCGGACGCCGGCCAAGAGGGGACATGCCCGCCACCTCCTCCGAGTCGGGCGGCGAGTTCTCCTACGAGCGCGAGCTCTGGACTCCCTGCCCGGCGAGACTGAGCTAACTACGCGGCCGGGGCGCGAGTCTTTATGAGTCGTGGTGGGCTACGGGCCTAAACCAGTGGGGAGGCGGGTTCAAGCCCGCCTCCCCACTGCGGCACTGCCTGTACCCGTACTAGACGAACACGCCGGGCCCAGGGCCGAGGACGTTTGCGGGGTCGTGTTTGCTCTTCTCGCTGACGAGGCGGCCCCAGTGGGGGCGGAAGTGCTCCTGCCAGTCGTGCGTCCCCATCTCGACGGCGCTGATGGTGTAAGACTTGCCGCCGAGCGAGCGCGCCTGCTCGTAAAGGCGTCGGTTCTCCGCGAGCACCGGGCCGACCGCCTCGTGCGGTATGGTGCGCAGGATGTCGAAGAGGAAGAACGTCTCTTCGTCGGGCACGCGCAGCATCGGGCGGGTGAGCCGCGATTTGACGAACGGGAAGAAAAGCATCAGCGAGCCCGGCAGGAAGAGCGAAGCGTCGAGCGACGCGACGGTTTGCGAAGCGAAGTCGTCCATCCGCGAGTCGGGGACGAACAGGTCGAGCCACGGGTGCGGGAAGCCGCCGAATCCCGCCTCGTTCAGGTGGTCGATGAGCTTCACGACGAGGTCTGTGTACTCGAAGTAAGTCATGTCCTCCGTCTGCTGCGAGCCGGGGATGAAGTTGAGACCCGCGGTCGGGTTCGGCGGCAACTCATCTTCCGACGTGTAGAAGTGCGTGGCCTCGATGAAGAAGGCGAAGCCGGCGGGCGTCGGGACACTCATGCCGCGTATGTGGTGGAAGCGCTCCGCGCGGGTGAGGAATCTCAAGTCGGCGAGCATCGCCGCCGCGTCCGGGTAGAAGACGCGGAGCGTCTGCGCGCGCTCGCCCGCCGGGATGAGGCGAATCGTCGCGCGGACGATGACGGCGCACAGGCCGAGCCCCGCGAGCGCCGCCTCGAAAAGACTCCTGTTCAACGACTCGGAGCAGGTGACGAGTTCGCCCTCGCCCGTGACCACCTGAAGTTCCAAGACGTTATCCACCTGCGCGCCGTGCAGGTAACTGCGGCCGCTGATGCCGCCGACGGAGAGCGTCCCCGCGATGGTGAGCCGCGTGTAGTCGGTGAGCACAGGAGGCGTCAGCCCCATCGGCACGGTGGTCAGCAGAAGGTCGCGCCAGACGACGCCCGCGTCGACGACGGCGCGATCCTGCTCGACGGAGTGAATCTGGTTGAGCGTCGTCATGTCTATGACGACGCCCGCGCCCGCCTGCGACTGCCCGAACGCGGTGTGACCTTTGCCACGCCCGGCGACTCGTATCCCGTGCTCGCGGGCGAAGCGCACGACCTTCGCGACGTCTTCGACCGAGCCGGGCCGCAGCACCGCGACGGGCGTGCGGTGAATGATGTGGCCGAAGTCGTCGGCGGCCGCCGCCAGCGAGGCGGGGTCGGTCGTGAGCGTCCCGTCGAGCGGGGGCAGTTGCGAGAAGTCGCCGCCGAAGCCGCTGGCCTCCGTCACCCACGCGCGACCCGCGAGGTCGAACCCGACGACGGCCGAAGTTGCCAACATTCCTTTTATCAAATCGCGTCTGGAAATACTCTTCACAAGTCACCTTCTTTCGTGAGCTTCACGGAACCCAAGGTCGGGCCTTGCGCCCGGCCGCGAGCGAGTCGCCGCAGCGTGAACGACTTTATTCCAAGGGCTAGCAAGACGGGGCGACTTAGTAGTGGCTGAGGACGCGCCCGATGTGCCGTCTTTTAACGCGAGAGCCGACCGCGAAAGGGATCATACCGCGGCGATGTTTTTTAAGGTAAGTCGTCGGCAGACGTGGCGGAGGAAACATTGTCCATACAGGGTGTGCAGTATGGCTATGTT
This sequence comes from Pyrinomonadaceae bacterium, assembly GCA_036277175.1. Classification (GTDB taxonomy): domain Bacteria; phylum Acidobacteriota; class Blastocatellia; order Pyrinomonadales; family Pyrinomonadaceae; genus DASQDT01. Next base: position 2,118 of record DASUNL010000236.1, read on the forward strand.
GCGCTATGAGCGTTCGGGCCGTCGGGTGGGGTGCGCCAAAAGAGTTCTTAAGGTTCTCGGGGGTTGGCATGGCGTAAAGGTTAGTGTTGTCAGTGATGCAGTTTGGTGGTAGAGTCCCGCGCGAATCTTCTCCCCCACAAGGGACGGATTCGGTAGGGCCGTTGGTGCAGCGAGGGCACCGGCGGCCTTACGTCCGTTAACGTTTAAGAACGCGCGGGCGCGCAGCTACCGAACCATCATCGAAAGACTTCCGTCCGCCGCCTCTCGAAATCGTGCTCTAGGACGAGGTCGAGGATCGCGCCCGCGGTCGGGTCTTCGGCGTGGGCAATCAGGCGTGACGTTGACTCTTCATCACGCTTGTTATAAAAGCTTCCCGCCACTCCTCTCCACCGAGGAATTGACGCCGCAAGCGGGTGCTGGCTAGAAGAGAAGGCGGCCACCATTCATGGAATGCGCGCGGAGACAGGCACGCTCACCGGTGCCCGCCTCAACGGTTCAAATCTGCCTCACTCTTTCCTGAGAGAGTCTCACACCCATTACCGGGGACGTCTTAATGATAGAAACTTCTCGCTGTACGGGGCGGTGCATGACCTCGAAGCGCGGTTCATCGAGCAGGCTTTAGATGCGGCAGGCGGGAGCGTGACAAAGGCGGCTCGGCGGCTCGGCATCAGCCATCAATCCCTCACCCTTATGCTGGACACCCGCCACAAGAAGCTACAGAAGAAGCGGACGCCCGCCAAGAAGCGCAAGCGGAGCATCATCCAGAAACAGGACAAATAGAGAGCGCGGCGAAGGGTGGGACGCCGCTCTTAATCGGGTGGGCCGCGCCGAATTATAAGCCATGACAGGGCTTGGTTAGGCGATTTGACGGCGCATTAAGCTATCAATCACCTGACAAGCCCGGCGAATGGAGCCTTCCGCCGCATCCCCTCCTCGCCCACTTCATCTAACCTCTCCCGTCACAGAGCCGTTTGACCCGCGCTGTTTACAAAGCCTCGCCGGGAACGTACTCTGTACGAGGGCTGGCCGCACCCTTACTGCGAGAACCTCAACGTCTCGGCCCTGTGTATGAATATCAAAATCCTCATCGTCGAAGACGACCAACGTCTGCGGGACGTTCTGCTGGATGCGGTAGCGATTGAAGGGTACGACGCGCGGGGCGTCCCGACGGCCGAAGTAGCCCTCGAACGTCTGCGCCAAGAGCCGTTCGACGTTTTAGTCACCGACGTGGCCTTGCCCGGAATGTCCGGCCTTGAACTCCTCCCGCACCTCCCGCGTCTGTGCCCCGGCATCCTGCCCATCGTCATCACCGCCCACGGCACGATTGATGTCGCCGTCGAAGCGATGAAGCGCGGCGCGTCCGACTTCCTCACGAAGCCCTTCGAGTTGGACACACTGTTGGGCGCGGTGCGCGTCGCCGCCGAGCGCGCCGAGCGCAGTCGCGCGCTCGCCGAAGGCTTTGCCGGGGACGCGGACGGGGCGATCATCGCCGTCGCGCCCGTCATGATGAAGCTACTCGAACAGGTGCGCGCCATCGCGCCGTTCCCGACGACGGTCTTGATGACCGGCGAGACCGGCACCGGCAAGGAAGTCGTCGCGCGCGCCATCCACCGTCTCAGCCCGCGCGGGGAGAAGTCTCTGGTCGCTCTGAACTGCGCGGCCGTGCCCGAACAGTTGCTGGAAGATGAATTGTTCGGACACGTGAAGGGGGCGTTCACGGGCGCGCAGAGCGGGCGCGAAGGCCGCTTCGAGATGGCCGACGGCGGGACGCTCTTCCTCGACGAGATAGGCGACATGAGCCTGCCGCTTCAGGCGAAGTTGCTGCGCGTCTTGCAGGAGCGCGAGTTCGAGAAGCTCGGCTCGTCGCGCACGGTCAAGGTTGACGTGCGCATCGTGGCCGCCACTTCCGCCGACCTCGAAAAGCGCATCGAAGAGGGGACGTTTCGGCCCGACCTCTTCTACCGCCTCAACGTCGTCCACCTCCGCCTGCCGCCTTTGCGCGAGCGGCGCGAAGACATCCGCCCGCTCGCCGCTCATCTGCTCGCGAAGTTCTGCGCCGCGACGGGTCTGCCCGCCAAGAGCATCGCCGACGATGCGTGGGAAGCGCTCGTCAACTACTCGTGGCCGGGTAACGTCCGTCAGTTGCAGAACGCCGTGGAGCGCGCCGCCGCCCTGACCGGCGCGGCGACAGAAATCCGTCGCCACGACCTGCCCGAGGAGGTACGCGAAGGCGCTGCGATGGCTCACGCGCCGCGCGCGGCCGCGTTCGACCCGCCGTTCGAATCGCCGACCATCCTCCCCGACGAGGGCGTCAACTTCGACGCGCTCGTGACGAAGGTGGAACGTGACTTGCTGTTGCAAGCGTTGGCGGCGGCGGGCGGCAACAAGATGCGCGCCGCCCAACTCCTCAACATGAAGCGCACGACCTTCGTCGAGAAGTTGAAACGCTTGCAGATCGGCACGGGGAGGGACGCGGGCGACGCCGGCGAGGAGTAGGACGCGAACGCGCGTCGACCGTCCCGCGCCGTCAAAGATTTGACACTACGAACGGCCGTTATCGGGAACCCGACACCGGCCGACTTCGAGACTCGCAAAACCGGGCGCTCTCACCGCCCGCCGGTACGATCCCGAAACACCAAATCAAACGGGAATCCGCCGCGACACAAAGGACGGTCGTCCCCCCCGACCGTCAAACCTTGTCCCACGGCGTCTGCACATCTGTGAGCGGCCGACACGCACGCAGGTCATTTAGAAATTCCGCCCGGATGGAGATGGAATTAAGAAGATGACGAACAAACCTTCCCCCTTGACCAAAACCCTCGTCTGTCTCGCACTGCTCGTGGCGACGTGCGCGGGCCTCCTGCCCGCGGCCCCGCCCGCGCGCGCGCAACAGACTCTTTCCGCTTCCGCCCTCGAAGCGAAAATCTCCCCCGACCTGCGCGCCGTCGCCGCCGCCGCACACCACGGCGGCGCACAGAACGGCAGCGGCCTTGGCGACCAATCCGGCAACAGCGCCCGCGTCAAACTCATCGTCCGCCTTCAAGGCCAGCCGAGCGCGCGTCTCGGCGAAATCCTTTCGGAGCACGGCGGCGAGCTGCGCCGCAGTTTCGACCACTTCGGCGCGACGGCCGTGGAGCTTCCGGCCACAGCCCTGCTTGAGCTGGCCGAACTCGAAGAGGTCAAGTACGTCTCGCTGGACAGGCCGGCGCGCGTGCTCGGCCACGTCTCGCTCACGACCGGCGCGGACGCCGTTCGCACTCAGCCCGCCCCCGGCGGCGGCACTTACAACCTCGACGGCTCTGGAATAGGCATCGCCGTCATCGACTCTTCAATCTCACACAATCATGCGGCCTTCGACGACGAGAACGGCACGAGCCGCGTCGTCGCCGACGTTGACTTCACCGGCGAGGGCATCCCCGCCGACGACCCCTTCGGCCACGGCACGCACGTCGCCGGACTCGCGGCGGGGCGCGACACGTTCGCGTCCGGCGCTTACACCGGCATCGCCACGGGCGCGCACGTCGTTAACCTCCGCGTGCTCGACTCCGAAGGGACGGGCACGACCTCCGGACTCTTGAGCGCGCTCGAATGGGTGATGGACAACCGGCAGCAGTACAACATCCGCGTCGTCAACTTAAGTCTCGGCACGGCCGCCGTCGACTCTTACCGCAACGACCCTCTGTGCATCGCCGTGCGCGAACTTGTTGACGCGGGCGTCGTCGTCGTGGCCGCCGCCGGTAACGCCGGGAAGAACGCCGACGGGCAGAAGGTCTACGGCCTCATCCACTCGCCCGGCATCGAGCCGTCGGCGATCACGGTCGGCGCGACCAACACCTTCGCGACCGACGCGCGCTCAGACGACGGCGTGACGACCTTCAGCTCGCGCGGCCCGACGCGGAGCTACTGGACGGATTCAGGCGGCGCAGTCCATCACGACAACCTCGTCAAGCCCGACATGGTCGCGCCCGGCAACAAGCTCGTCGCGGCCAAGTCTTATAACAACGCCCTCGTCACGGCGCACCCCGAACTCGACGCCTACTCCGACGGCGACAACGACCACGCCATGATGCGTCTGAGCGGAACGTCGATGGCCGCCCCGCTCGTCGCGGGCGCGGCCGCGCTGCTGCTCGAAGTCAACCCGAACCTGACGCCGAACATGGTCAAGGCGATTCTGATGTACACGGCGCAGCCGCTCGCGGGCTTCAACATGTTGGAGCAGGGCGCGGGTCAGTTGAATTTGGAAGGCGCTGTGCGCTTGGCGTCGCTCGTCCGCACAGACCTCCCCGGCTCTCCTTCGCTCGGCGCGCCGCTGCTCTCCACGTCCGCGCCGACGCACACGACGACCATCGCCGGCTATCAGTTCCCTTGGGCGAGCGGCATCGTCGCGGGACACACGTACCTGAGCGGCCTTGAGTTGGTAACGGAGTATCAGCACGCATACGGTCTCGGAGTCCTTTTGAGCGACGGGATTCTCGCGAGCGACGGGATTCTCGCCAGCGACGGCACGATGTACACCGACGGCATTCTCGCTAGCGATTCGATTTGGACGAGCGACGGCCAGCCGCTCGGCGGCGGCACTTTCTTCATCGGCACAGGCATCCTTGCGAGTGACGGCATTTTGGCGAGTGATGGGATTTTAGCCAGCGACGGGATTCTGGCAAGCGACGGCATCCTCGCCAGCGACGGCGCGGCCCCGGCCGACGGCTTCGTCGACGGCGACTAAACAGATTCATTCGGGCGACTCACTGAGCGCCCTCGGACGGCGGTTTCACATCATGCATTTTTATCAATCGACGAAGACGGGGGCGGCCCGGAGCGGCCCTACACGCTGGTTCATGTTGCTGGCGGCGGCGGCCGGTGCGGCGGCCGGTCTCTTCTCCCTACGGCGTCTGGAGTGGGGGCTGTTGGACTGGCGCTTCGCCATCCTCGCCTTAATCGCCATCGCCGTCGGCGCGCGCATCAGCGTCCGCATTCCGCGCGTCAAGGGAGAGGTCACGGTCTCCGACACCTTCATCTTCCTGACGATGATGCTCTACGACGGCGAAGCGGCCATCCTCCTCGCCATTGTCGAGGCTCTCTGCTCCTCGCTCCGCTTTACGAAGACGTGGCTCACGGTGCTTTTCAACGCGGGCATCATGGGCTGCTCGACGTTCCTCACGGTCTGGGTCGGCCGCGCCTTCTTCGGCCGCATCCCCGAAATCGTCTCCGAAGAGTTCTCGGCCCATAGCCTCAGCTTCTTGTGCGCCATCGCTTTGACGCAGTACGTCTCGAACTCCGCGCTCGCGGCGACGCGCGAGGCTCTGCGCGACCGAAAGTCAATGTGGCTGACTTGGAAAGAGTCGTACTTGTGGATCGCCATCACGACGCTGTCGTGCGCTTCGGGCGCGGTCGGCATCGCGAAGCTTGTGAGCGCGACCGGCTTCTACGCCGTCGTCCTCATCCTCCCCATCATCACCATCGTCTACTTCACCTACCGCACCTACCTGCGAAACGTCGAGGTGGCCGAGGCGCAGGCCGAGCAGGCGCGCAAACACGTCAAAGAGCTTTCGCGCTACGTCGCCGAGCAGGAGCGCATCCGCGTGCAGTTCTCGCAGGTGGAGAAGATGTCGGCCGTCGGCTCGCTCGCCTCGGGCGTCGCGCACGACTTCAACAACTGCCTCGCGTCCATCCTCGGGCGCGCGGAGTTGATGCTCAAGCACACGTCCGACCCGTTGATGCAGAGGGGCTTGGAGATCATCGCCACTTCGGCGAGGGACGGGGCGAAGACCGTCAAGCGCATCCAAGACTTCGCGCGCCAGCGTCAGGACAGGGCCTTCGAGACCGTCTCGGTCGATCAGGTTTTGCTCGACGTGTGCGAGATTACGCGGCCGCGCTGGAAGGATTCGGCCGAGGCCAGCGGCGTCCACATCAACCTCTCGGTCTCCAACCACTCGCGGGCGCACGTCCTCGGCGACCCGTCGGAGTTGCGCGACGTGCTCGTCAACATGGTCTTTAACGCCGTCGACGCGATGCCCGCGGGCGGGAGCTTGACGCTCGCGGCCGAGCAGCGCGACGAGAAGGTTCTCATCGCCGTCCGCGACACGGGCACGGGGATGGACGGCGAAGTCCGCTCGCGCGTCTTCGACCCGTTCTTCACGACGAAGGGCGTCGAAGGGATGGGCTTGGGGCTGTCGGTGAGTTACGGCATCATCCGCCGCCACGGCGGCTCGATTAAAGTCGAAACCGAGGTCGGGCGCGGCACGACCTTTTTGATTATCCTCCCGCTCGCGGTCGTCGCGGAGTGTGCGTCGGACGAGGCGGCGGGCACATTAGCAATGCGTAAGCCGAGGTGTGAGATGACAAGATTCCTCGTGGTTGACGACGAAGCGCCGGTGCGCGAGCTTTTGCGCGACATTCTCGAAGACGTTGGGGTGGAGGTGACGGTGGCGGCCAACGGCGCGGAGGCGCTGGCGCGTTTCGAGCCGGGCAAGTTCGACGCGGTGCTCACCGATGTCGGGATGCCCGGCATGAACGGGTGGGAGTTGCTGCGCGCCGTCGGCGAGCAGGACGAGCACGTGGCGCTCGCGCTCATCACGGGTTGGGGCGAGTTGGTCAGCACTCATGAAGAGAAGGCGGCGCGGGTCGAGTGGGTGTTGACCAAGCCGTTCTCGATGTCACAAATCTGCGAGGTCGCGCAGGAGATTACGCGCCGCAAGAAGAAGCGGGTGGAGGGCGACGGCGGGCCGCAACTGACACTCGTCGCCTAAACGAGCGCCGGAGGGGCGACATTTACATAGCCCCGGTCGTCAGACCGGGGTTTACGAGCCAATTAAAATTCAACGAAGCCCCGGAGGGGCGGCACACGGTGTTCGTCGGTGTGCCGCCCCTCCGGGGCTTCGTCCTGTTTATTAGTGGTCGTTACCCCGCGCTCACGCGCGGGGCTAGGTGACTGCCGCGCCTCCGGCGCTCGTTCGAATACGCTGTCGGAAATGTGACGCGCGAGTGACGCGGCGGCGGCGGCGAACGTCAATTTATAGACATCGACACGCGGCGCGGATGGCTTTCTTAGTCGTATTCGTTTGTTCCGCGCAGACGGAGCGAGTGGAACGGTGTTCGCATTGGAGTCCGTCGGCTGGTTATCAAGGAGGCCCACTGATGCCCTTCAAAATTTTGCTGGCTGATTCAGACCCCGTGAACCTGCGTCTGCTCGAAAGTCTGTTCCTCGAAGAGTACGAGGTGTTGACCGCCCCGTCGGGGTCGTCCGCGTTGTGCGTGCTCGCGCAGCACGACGTGGCGCTCCTCATCACCGAGCAACGTCTGCCCGACATGACCGGCATCGAGTTGTTGAAGCGCACCGCCTCGATGCGCCCGCACATGGTGAGAATCATCCTCACGGGCTATGCCGACGCGGAGGCGCTCGTCGAGGCGATTAACTGCGGTCAGGTCTACCGCTTCGTCACGAAGCCTTTGGACAACGAAGACCTCCAGTTGACGGTCGCGCGCGCATTGCAGCACTACGAGGTGATTAAGCTGCGCTACGAGGTGAGCGAAACCAACAAGCGCCTCGCGCAACGCCTGCGCGCGACGACGCGCGCCGTGATACGCGCCATCGCCGACACGTTGGAGGCCAAAGACCATCACGTCTACGGCCACGCGCGGCGTGTCAGCGGCTACGCGGTCGCCATCGGCCGACGCATGCGCCTGAGCGGCGGGAGACTCGAACAGCTCTCCCTGTCCGCGCTCATGCACGACGTGGGGAAGATCGGCACGCCCGACGCCATCTTGCTCAAGTCCGCCGCGCTGACCGAAGAGGAGCACGCCACCGTCCGTCTGCACGTCCTGCGCGGGGCGCGTCTGCTGGCGGCCGTGCCCGAGATGGAGGAAGTGGCGGCGACCGTGCGTCACCACCACGAGGACTTTGACGGCTGCGGCTACCCCGACCGTCTCGCGGGCGACGAGATACCGCTCGCCTCGCGCATCATCCGCGTGGCCGACGCCTACGACGCGATGACCAGCCCGCGCCCGTTCCGCAGCGCACTCAGCCACGAGGCCGCGGTCGAGGAGTTGATGAAGGAGTCGGGTACGCAGTTCGATCCGGAGGTCGTCCGCGCTTTCTGCGAGTTGAAGGCGCTGGCAAAAATCCGCCGCAGCATCATGCAGGGCGATTTCGGCTCGCAGTTCCTCACCATCTTGAAGCCGGTTGATTTGTGGAAGCTCGGCGCGCCGGAACTACTGAGGGATGTCGAGTCGGAACCGGCGCTCGCGGCGAGCGTCTTGCGCGCGGCTAACGCGGCGTGCACGGCCGAAGAGGCGACGGCGAGTTTGCCGGAAGCTTGCGCGCGTCTGGGGTCGGAGGCGCTACGCAACATTATCGCCCAGACGGGCGCGAGCGGGCGTGTCAACTACGAGGCGGAAGTCTTGCGCGACCATTCGCTACGGTGCGCGATGGCGGCGCGGCTTCTGGCCGAGAAGACCGGGGTGCTTGACCCCGACCACGCCTACACGGCGGGCCTGCTTCATGACTTGGGCGACGCCCTTCTGCGCTCGCACTTCCCCGAAGAGGCGGAAAAGATCGTCTGGCTCGGTCACCCCTTCCGAATCGAAAAGGAGGTCGCCACGTTCGGTGTCGACCACGCGCAGGTCGGGCAGTGGATTCTCGACGCCTGCCGTGTCCCCACTAAACTCGCCCTCACTGTCCAGACGCATCACGACATCACGCTCATCAACGACCCGGCGTCGCTCCTGCTGCACGTCGCCGACGCGGTCGCGAGCGCGAACGATTCGAGCGAAGTCGCGAGCCTCGACGCGCTCACGCCCGACCGCCTCGCCTTGCTCGGCCTGAGTCGCGCCGACCTCGCGCGCGTTCACGAACTTATCACCGAAAAGGTCGGCGAGAGGTTTGACGGTGTGGCCGCGTAACACAGTCCTGAGCGGAGGGCATGTCCGACAGCGGCGAACGGCGGACGCCGTGCGCGCGGTGCTGTTCGCCGCGTGCTTGATTGCGCTCGCACTCACCGCGCACGCGAAAAACTCGGCTAACGCAGTCCCCTCCCCCGCGTTACGCCCGAAGGACGTTCAGCGGGCGGAGAAGGTCTTGGCGAAGCTCCACCAGTTGGACGAGGCGGCAACCCGTGACGATGCGCGGGGGCTGCGCGCGGCGGCCGCGAGGCTCTACCCCGGACTTTTCATCACGGTCGCGGACATGCACCAAAGCGACTTGAAAACCGACCTCGACACGGCGGTCTTTTTATACGAAGAGGCGGCGCGGGCGTGGCTCACGTCAGGCGGCTCGGCGGCCGACTGCGGGCGCGAACGGCGTGACATCTACGTGCCGCTTTGCCTCGCCCTCCGAGGCGGCACGCGGCGGCAACTACTCATCTCCAAAGCTCGCCTGCACGCGCGTTGGGCCGAGGCTGCGGTTCGCGGCTTCAGGGGCGAGGATAACGCCGAGACACTAAGCGCACTGTCCGCGATGAAGGCGGCGCGCGCAAACGACCTGCTGCTCGCCGCATCGGTCGTGGAGACGCTGAAGAGCCTTGAGGAGACGGTTAACACCATCCTGACGACTGACCCCGAGGGACGGCGCACTGTGTCCAGAGCCGCCTTCGACAAGTCGCACGCGAAGCTCGCGGAGGCCCTCAGGGAGTCCGGCGCGCAGATCGCTGCGATGCCGCGAAGCGCCGCGTTCTACAGCCTGTCGAAAGCGTGGCGCGGCTACAAGGACGGACTGTTCTGGTATCAGAAGGTTCATCAATCGAAACGACTCGTGGTCGCCGTAGGCGGGTTTGACACCGACCCGCTCAAAGACCTCCGGCTGGACGCGGAGCAAGTCACCGATACCGTCGCCGCCAACTGGAATGCCGCCGTGAAGTCCACTCGCGCGGCCCAACAATCCCTCTTGCGGGACTTTGAAGATGAAAAGCAAGCCGCGGTGCGCGTCCTTCGCTGAATTAAAAACAGGTAAGCAATCGCCGGCGTGCGCGAGAT
>DASUNL010000237.1:0-2710 GCA_036277175.1 Pyrinomonadaceae bacterium
TCGCGCGGGCGGCTGGTAATCGGAGGCACGCGCATCGTCTCGCCCGTGCGCCGCGCTTCTTCAACGGTCTCCGCGATTCCATTCAATGTCGGATTCGCGTAGAAGCGACGCAAAGGCAATTCAACTTCGAACGCCTCACGCACGCGCGAGACGAGTTGCGTGGCGAGCAGCGAGTGGCCGCCCAACTCAAAAAAGTTATCGTTCAGACCGACGCGCGCGACGCCGAGCAGGCGACGGCAGATTCCGGCCAGCACTTCTTCGACCGGCGTGCGCGGCGCGACGTAATCAGCGCCGGACTCGGGACGAACGGCGTCCGGCTCGGGCAACGCGCGGCGATCGACCTTGCCGTTTGAAGTCAGCGGCAGCGCGTCGAGCATCACGAAGGCGGACGGAATCATGTATTCCGGCAACGCCTGCTGAAGGTGGCCGCGCAGCTCGGCGGGCGGCGTCTCTGCTCTGCCGCCCGTCACGACGTAAGCCACGAGCCGCCTGTCGCCGGGCACGTCTTCTCGCGCCATGACTGCCGTCTCGCGCACCGCCGGGTGACGACGCATCGCCGATTCGATTTCACCGATCTCGATGCGGTGGCCGCGAATCTTCACCTGTTCGTCGTCGCGGCCCAAGAACTCTATCTCCCCGTTCGGCAGATAGCGCGCGAGGTCGCCCGTGCGGTAGTAGCGCGTCTCGTCAACGCGGACGAACTTCTCCGCGTTCAACTCCGCGCGGTTCCAGTAGCCGCGCGCGACGCCCGCGCCCGCGATGAAAATCTCCCCGGTCACGCCCACCGGCACGACGTTGAGGTGGCTATCGAGAATGCGAACGTGGGCGTTGGCGAGGGGCGTGCCGATGACGTGTCTGCCGTTAACCGGCGTGTCGGCGACCGCATGACTCGTGCAGATGATGGTCGCCTCCGTCGGGCCGTAAAGGACGTGAATCTGCGCCGACGGGAAGACCTCTCGCATGTCTTTAAGGAGCGCGTTCGGTACCAGTTCGCCGCCGACGAAGATGCTTCTCAGGCCGTGATAGTCGCCGGCCCGATCCGTCTCCCTGATGTAGTCCACGACCTGCCGCATCAGGCTCGGCACCAGATGGAGCAGCGTCACGCCGGTCAGACTCGCGGCGAGGCGCGGCAAGTCGAGGACGTGCTCCTTGCTCAGAAGGACGGCCGTCGCGCCGCCCACGAGCGGGGTGAGAAGCTCGAACAGCGAGATGTCGAAGACGAAGGGAGCAATCACCGGCATCGAGTCGGCGGCGTTGAAATCGAATTTGCGGCCGTTGGTGGCTATCGTGTTAACCAGATTCCGGTGCTCCACCATCACGCCCTTCGGCCGGCCCGTCGAGCCGGAGGTGTAAATCATGTAGGCCGTGTCGCCCGGCGCGGCAGAGCCTTCGGGGTTCTGCGTGCTCCGCGCTTCGACGGCCGCCCGGTCGGAATCCAGCCGCACGACTTGCGGCACGCCGGCCGGCAGCCTGCCGAGCAGCGACTCGGTCGTGACGAGCACCGCGAGCTGCACGTCGTCCGCGATGAAGGCGAGACGATCCCGCGGGTGCGACGGGTCGAGCGGCACGTAAACGCCGCCCGCTTTGAGGACGCCGAGCAACGCCGTAACCGATTCCGGCGAACGCTCCAACAGGACGCCGACTCGTACTTCCGGCCCGACCTTCAACTGCCGCAGGTGGTGTGCCAACTGATTGGCGCGGGCGTTGAGTTCTTCATAGCTGAGACGACGATCCTCGAAGGCCAGAGCCGTAGCACGAGGAGTTTCGGCGGCCTGAGCCTCGAATAATTCGTGGAGGCAGCGGTCGTGCGGAAAATCGACGCGCGTGTCGTTCCATTCGACCGTCAAGTGGTGTCGTTCGACTTCGGTGAGCAGAGACAGTTGGGAGATTCGCTGCGCGGGGTTGATGACAAAACCTTCGAGCAGCATTCGTAGGTGGCCCAACATCCGCTCGACGGTCGCGCCGTCGAATCTCTGCCCGTCGAAAGCCGCGTGCAGCGACAGTTCGTCTTCGCTCGGCACGACGCCTAGCGTCAGCGGGTAGCTCGTGCGCTCCAAACTCCGCACGTCGCTAACCTTGACGCCGTCCGGCTGCTCGCGCAGCATCTCGTCGACCGGGTAGTTCTCGAACACGACGATGCTTTCAAACAACCCCGCGCCGGCCGCGACCTCGCTCCACCGCTGCACCTCGACGAGAGGGGTGTATTCAAACTCGCGCGCCTCCGCCTGCTGTTCCTGAAGGTTCTTCAGCCAGCCGAGGAGCGGCGTCTCCGGCTCCACCCGTGCGCGCACGGGCAGCGTGTTGATGAAGAGGCCGACCATCTCGCCGATGCCGGTCAGGTCGGCGGGTCTGCCCGCCACGGTCGCGCCGAAGACCACGTCCGTCTCGCGGCTGTAGCGGCTCAACAATATCGCCCACGCGCCCTGTATGAGCGTGTTCAGCGTCAGTTGATGTTGACGCGCAAACTGGCGCAAGGCCCGCGTCGCGGATTCGGGAAGCAGCGCCAGTCGCTCGTCATGGCTCGCCGTCTCGCGCGCCGCGCCGCGGCGCGCGCGATCAACTCCGAACGGCGTCGGCGCGGAGAATCCCGACAGGTACTCGCGCCAGTAAGCTTCGGCCTTCGAGATGTCCTGACGGCCGAGCCAGCCCACGAAATCGCGGTACGGGCGCGCGCGCTCAAGCTCGGGCTGCTCGCCGCGAACCAGCGCCG
>DASUNL010000238.1:0-3539 GCA_036277175.1 Pyrinomonadaceae bacterium
CGGGATGCGGCAGATGCCGGGGCGCAAGGCCGTCGTGATGTTCTCCGACGGCTTCTCGATACACAGCAACAGTGGTAACAGCGCGCGCATCGTCGAGGGCCTGCGCCGCCTGACCGACTTGGCCAACCGCGCCGCCGTCACCATCTACACCGTCGACGCGCGCGGGGTGGCGGTGACGGGCCTGACGGCGGCCGACGACCTGACGGGGATGACGACCGACGAGATGCTCGGAAGCGTGAGCGACCGCAGCCAAGCTCTCTTCCACTCGCAGGCTGGCCTCAGCTATCTCGCGCGGCAGACGGGCGGCGGCTTCATACGCAACACGAACGACCTCGGCATGGCCGCGCGCCGCGCGCTCGACGACATGCGCGGCTACTACCTCATCGGCTACCGCCCCGACCCCTCGACCTTCGACCCCGAGAAGGGGCGCGCTCGCTTTCACAACGTCTCGGTCAAGGTCAGGCGTTCGGGGACGCAGGTGAGCGCGCGGACGGGCTTCTACGGCTTCACGGAAGAGACGGCGCGGCCCGTCCTGCGCACGCCCGTCGAGCAGATAGTCGCCGCGCTCACCTCGCCCTTCGGCGCGACCGACGTGCCGCTCAAACTCACCTCGGTCTTCATGAGCGAGGGCGAGAAGCAACACTACGTCAACTCGCTCATGCACATCGACGTGAGCAAGTTCAAGTTCACGGACGAGCCCGACGGCTGGCGCAAGGCCGTCATCGACGTGGTGGCGCTGACCTTCGGCGAGCGCGCCAACGTCATCGACCAAGTCAGCCGCACAGAGACCTTGCGCGTGCGCGGCGAAACCTACGACTACATCCTGCGCCACGGGCTGCTCTACACGATGCGCGTGCCCGTGAAGAAGCCGGGCGCGTACCAACTGCGCATCGCCGTGCGCGACGCCGCGAGCGAGCGCACAGGCTCGGCCAGCCAGTTCATCGAAGTTCCCGACCTCTCGAAAGACAGGCTCGCGCTCTCCGGCATCGTCATGCGCGGACTAACGCCCGAGGAGACGGGCGGCGGCGGCGCGTCGCCGTCCGCGTCAAGCGCAGACGGCGGCCGGAGTCAGACGACGGAAGAGGACACGATGAGTAACGCCGCCGTCAGGCAGTTTCGTTCCGGCTCGACCGTCATCTACTTCTATCAAATCTTCAACGCCAAGCTCGACCGCGCGGGCGCGCGTCCGCGACTCCAGACGCAGATACGCCTCTTCCGCGACGGCGAGGAGATTCACGCCGGCACGCCGCAGGACTTCGACGCGGCGGGGCAGACCGACATGAAGCGCATCCAGTCGGGCGCGCGCCTACGCCTCGGCCCGAACCTCGCGCCCGGCAACTACGTCCTCCAAGTCGTCGTCACAGACCTGCTCGCCAAAGGCGACTCGCGCGTGGCGACGCAGTGGATAGACTTCGAGATAGTGAGCGGTGAATCGTCAATCGTGAATCGTCAATCGTGAATAGAGGTTGACGGGCGCTCAAGCTTGAAGGGTACGTCTTAAGCTTGAGCGTCACCCAAATACGATTGACGATTCGCGATTGACGATTCACGATTCACGATTCACGTCCCTTATGCCCCTTCTCTTCGCCACGACGCTTTTCCTGAGCGCCGCGCTGCTCTTCTGGGTTCAGCCGCTCATCGCCAAGCTGCTCCTGCCCCTGCTCGGCGGGACGCCGGCCGTCTGGACGACGTGCATGCTCTTCTTTCAGGGCGCGCTGCTCGCGGGCTACGCCTACGCGCTCGCCGTGACGCGCCGCCTCGCCCCGCGCGCGCAGGCCGCGCTCCACTTAGTGCTGCTCGCAGCCGCCGCCCTCGCGCTCCCCTTCGGCGTCTCGCAGGAAGCCGTGCGCTCGACGCCCGCGCAGGAAGACCCGACCATCTGGCTTCTGGCGACGCTCGCCGCGTCGGTCGGACTCCCGTTCTTCGCGCTGTCGGCGTCCGCGCCGCTCTTCCAGAAGTGGTTCTCCGAGACGCGCCACCCGGCCGCGCGCGACCCATACTTTCTCTACGCCGCGTCGAACGCCGGGAGCCTCTTCTCGCTCGTCGCCTTCCCCCTCATCTTCGAGCCGCTCTTAAAGCTCGACGCGCAGCGACGCGCGTGGGCCTACGGCTACTTCGCGCTCGTCGCCCTGACGGCGGCGTGCGCGCTCGCCGCGTGGCGTTACGCCGCGCCGCGCGAAGCCGTCGGTGCGAGTGTCGAGAGCGACGTGGACGAGGGCGTGCGCATGACTTTGCGTCGCCGCTTGTTGTGGGCCGCGCTGGCGTTCGTGCCGTCGAGTCTCGTGCTCGGCGTGACGACCTACACGACGACCGACCTCGCGGCCGTGCCCCTCTTGTGGGTCGTCCCGCTCGCGCTCTATTTGCTGACCTTCATCCTCGCCTTCGCGCGCCGTCGCGGCCGACGCCTACGCTGGCTGATGTCTCTGATTCTGCCGGGGGCGGCGATTGTGCTGACGCTCGTCTACCTATCGGGCGCGACCGAGCCGGCGTGGTTTCTCGTCCTCATCCACCTCGCCTTCTTCTTCATCGCCGCCTTCGTCTGTCACGCGCGACTCGCCGACGACCGCCCCCCGGCGCGCCACCTCGCCGAGTTCTACCTCTGGATTGCGTTGGGCGGCGTCGCGGGCGGAGTCTTTAACGCCGTCGTCGCGCCGCTCCTCTTCGACCGCGTCGTCGAATACCCTCTCGCCGTCCTGCTCGCGTGTCTGCTGCGCGCGCCGCTCGCGGGCGCGAAGCGGGGAGGGGAAGTCGTCGACGGCGAGACGGAGCGGGGCGTGGGAGGTAAAGAGGACGGGAGGCGTGCGCTCGCGCTCGACTTCGCGTTGCCTTTGGCCGTCGGCCTCGCCGTCGCCGCGCTGACGGTGCTGTGCAGGCGTCTCGACATCGGCGGCACGGAACGCTTGGCCATGTCGTTAGGAGTGCCGCTTATCGCCGTCAACCATTTCTTCACGCGGCGGTCGGCGCGCTTCGCGCTCGCGCTCGGCGCGGTGATGCTCGCGAACATCTGGTTCTCCGACGCGGGCGCGAACACGCTTCACAAGGAGCGCAACTTCTTCGGCACGCTGCGCGTCTCCTACGATGCGTCGCGCGACACGCGACAACTCGCCCACGGCAGCACCATCCACGGGCGACAGTTCGTCTCCGCCGAACGACGCTGCGAACCGCTCTCCTATTACCACCGCCTCGGCCCGCTCGGCTCGGTCTTCGACGCCGCGCACGCGCGCGAGGACGCGCCGCCCATCAAGCGCGTCGCGGCCGTCGGACTCGGCACGGGGACGAGCGTCGCCTACTCGCGCGCGGGCGAGCTTTGGACGTTCTACGAAATCAACCCGGCCGTCGTCCGCATCGCGCGCGACTCGCGCTTCTTCACTTACTTGAACGAGTGCGCGGCCGGGCAAGTCAAGGTCGTCTTAGGCGACGCGCGCCTTCGCCTGCGAGACGCGCCCGACGCCGAGTACGACGTGATTATGCTCGACGCCTTCAGCAGCGACGCCATCCCGGCCTCGCTTCTGACGCGCGAGGCGCTGGCGCTCTACATG
>DASUNL010000239.1:0-8569 GCA_036277175.1 Pyrinomonadaceae bacterium
ACTTCTGAAGCCCGGCGGCATCGTGATGTTCACGACGCCGCACGCCGAAGACCTCGAACAGAGCATGACCTATTGCCCGTTCTGCGAGGCCGAGTATCACCGCGTGCAGCACGTCCGCTCGTTCACGCCCGAGACGATGACCGAGCTGCTTGAGTCGCACGGACTCGAAGTCCTCTTCTGTCGCGGCGTCGACTTCGGCGAGTTCCAACGCTACGTCGCGCGGCCTCGGCTCGCGGACGTGAGCCTCAACTCCGTCCGCGAGTGGCTGGCGAGCCGACGCGACGCGGGCCTCGACCGCCTTCGGCCGCGACCCTTCCCCGAGGGGCGCGACTTTACGCGCCGCGCCACACCCGGCCCGCACCTCGCGGCCGTCGCGACGCGCGCGTAGTAACACGGGGGCGACGCGCGCGGAGTAGTTGCGTAGTTAAAGCGGAGATTGATTTAAGTCATGTGTGGCATCGCAGGAATCATGCGCTGGAACGACTCGCGGCCCGACGGGCGCGAGGAGGTCGAGCGCATGACGCAGAGAATCGCGCACCGTGGGCCGGACGGCCTCGGCTTCTACGTGCGCGAGGGCGTCGCGCTCGGCCACGCGCGGCTCGCCATCATCGACCCCGAGGGCGGCTACCAGCCGATGTCGAACGCCGACGAGTCGGTCTGGATAATCTACAACGGCGAGATGTACAACTTCTGGGAGCTACGCGCCGAGCTTGAAGCCAAGGGCCGCCAGTTTCAGACGCGCTGCGACACGGAGGTCGCCATCGCCGCTTACGAGGAGTGGGGGCCGGAGTGCGTCAAGCGTTTTCGCGGCATGTTCGCGTTCGCGCTCGCCGACTTCCGCACGCGCCGCCTCGTCGTCGCGCGCGACCACTTCGGCATCAAGCCCTTGTACTACCGCGCGGGCCGCGACTACTTCGCCTTCGCGTCCGAGTTGCCCGCGCTCAGAGAAGTCGACGACGCGACGCCGACGGGCAACCTCGAAGCCGTCGAGCAGTACTTGCGTTATCAATACGTGCCCGTCCCCCAGACCATCTACCGGGAGGTCTTTAAGCTCCCGCCCGCGAGCTATGCTGTCGTCCATTTCGACGGCCGACTCGAAGGGCCGACGCGCTACTGGGATTTGCGCTTCGACCCGGAAGCGGGACTCACCGACGACGAGTGGGAGGAGCGCGCCGCCGAGGTCTTGAGAGATTCCGTCCGCGCTCACCTCATCGCGGACGTGCCCTTCGGCGTCTTCCTTTCCGGCGGAGTGGACTCGTCGCTCGTCGCCTCCGAGATGAGCCAGCTCTTGAAACATCCGGTGCAGGCGTTCTCGGTTGGCTTCCGCGAGCGCGAGCATTCGGAGTTGCCTTACGCCGAAGAGGTGGCGAAGCGTTGCGGCATCGAGCTACATACGGAAGTCGTGCGCGAGGACATGCTCTCGATTCTCCCCGACCTCGTCGCGCACTACGGCGAGCCGTTCGGCGATAGCTCCGCCGTGCCCACTTGGTACGTCGCGCGCCTCGCGCGACGACACGTCCCGATGGTCTTGTCGGGCGACGGCGGCGACGAGGGCTTCGCCGGTTACGACAACTACGCGCGCTGGATGGAGGCGAGTCCCTTGCGGCGCGCGCGCGCGTCGGTGCGCGAGGCCGCGCCGCGCGCCGCGCTCTACTGGCTGCGTCAGGCCGCCGGTCAGTACGCCGCGCACGGCACGCTCAACCAACTCGGCGAGTGGCAGCAGAAGAATCTCTACTTCGGCGACGAGGCGCGGCTCGCGCTCTGGCGCGAAGAGTTCCGCCCGCTCGTCGCGCGCGGCTGCGCGGCCTTCGAGGAAGCCGACAGGCGCGCGCGCGGACTCGGTCGTCTCTCCTACGCGCAGTATCTCGACTATCAGACTTACTTGCCGGGCGACATCCTGACCAAAGTTGACGTGGCGAGCATGTATCACGGGCTTGAGGTGCGGACGCCATTGATTGATTTGCGCGTGGTGGAACTGGCCGCGCGCCTGCCCGCGCACATGCGCTTTCGGCGTAACGGGTCGGGCGAGGTGACGCGCAAGTACGTTTTGAAACGTCTTCTCGCGCGACGCTTCCCGGCGGAGTTCGTGCGGCGCAAGAAGCGCGGCTTCGGCATCCCGCGCGCCGAATGGTTCGCCGAAGGTCAGTCGGGCCGTAGGCTCTGGGACGACGTCGTGCTCGACCCCGAGTCGCGCCTCTACGAGTGGTTTCGGCCCAACGAAGTGCGCGAGCAGATGCAGGCGCACGAGCGCGGCCCGTCGGACAACTCGGGCGCGCTCTGGCTCCTCGTCGTGCTCGGCATCTGGCTCGCGCAGAACCCGCGCGTGAGTTTCAACTGAAGGCGGCGCGGAAGGGATGAGCGTCACGCGAGACGAACGGGGCGGCGCGCCAATCTTGGAAGGCGCGCGCGTCATCGTCGTCCTCGGCCCACTGGAGTTAGGCGGGTCGGAGCGGCAGGCGCTTCTGTTCGCGCGCTACCTTGTGCAAGAGCAGCGCGCGGCCGTCGAGGTCTGGGGGACGATGGGCGGGCCGGGTCGCGCCGCCGCGCTCTGCGAAGAGTACGGCATCACTTGGCGAGTGGTCGCGCAGCCTTGGGTCGCGGGCGCGCTTGAGCGACGCGCGCGGCTCTTGAGTTTCGCGCTCCGACTTCGACGCGCGCGGCCCGACGTTATCCTGCCTTACACGGCTTTGCCGAACATCGTGTGCGGGCTGGTGTGGCGACGTACGGGCGCGCGCCTGTGCGTGTGGAATCAGCGCGACGACGGCATCGCGCGCGTCGGCACGCGCTACGAGCCTCTGGCGACGGCGCGCACGCCGCTCTTCATCGCCAACTCCGAGGGCGGCGCGGAGCACCTCGTCCGCGACTTACGTGTGGAGCGCGAGCGCGTGCGTGTCGTGCATAACGGCGTCGAGTTGACAGCACAGGAGTCGAGTCGCGCCGAGTGGCGCGCGCGCTTGGGCATTAGTGAAGACAGCTTCGTCACGACGATGGTTGCCAACTTCACGGTCTACAAAGACCACGCGACGCTCTTGAAGGCTTGGGCGAAGGTGATTGAGCGCACGCGCGTCGAGGGGCGCGACGTGGCTCTGCTTCTGGCCGGTCGCTTCGACGAGACGCACGACGCGGCGCGAGAGTCGGCGCGCGAGCTAGGACTCGGCGAGAGCGTGCGTTTCCTCGGTCAGGTCACGGACGTCGCGGGTTTGCTCGCGGCTTCGGACGCGGGCGTCTTGTGCTCGAACTCCGAGGGTAGCCCGAACGCGGTGCTCGAATACATGGCGGCCGCTTTGCCCGTCGCCGCGACGGACATCCCGGCCATGCGTGAGGTGCTCGACGCGGAGAACCACGCGCTGCTCGCCGCGCCGCTCGACGCGGAAGTCTTGGCGTCGAAGATTCTTGAATTGGCCGGGGACGCGGAGCTTCGCGCGCGTTTGGGCGCGCGCAACCGTCGGCGCGTCGAAGAGGAGTTCAGCCCGCGCCGCATGTGTGAAGCGACTTTGGGCGTCATCGCCGAAGGCTTGGGCCGTGACGGCGGGCGGATTCGATAAGCGAAGCGATAAGCGAAGATGAAAGTTGCACCGGAACTGAGATGTCGCGCGCACGGGTTGCCGCTCGCGTGCGAGGCGGAAGAGGTCGAGTCGTCGGCGTCGCTTCGGTGCGACGGCGGCTGCGCCGTGCCCGTCGTCGGCGGAATCCCGCGCTTCGTCGAGACGTCAAACTACGCCTCCGGCTTCGGCCTCCAGTGGAACGCCTTCCGCAAGACGCAGCTCGACTCGCACACGGGCACGACGATTTCGCGCGAACGCCTCGCGCGCTGCCTCGGCGGCTCGCTCGAAACGGTCGCGGGCAAGTCGGTGCTTGAAGTCGGATGCGGCGCGGGTCGCTTCACCGAGTTGATGTTGGCGGCGGACGCGCGCGTCTTCGCCTGCGACCTCTCGCAGGCCGTCGAGGCGAACTACGCCAACTGCCGACACTTCCCAGACTACTTCGTCTGTCAGGCCGACGTGCGAAGCCTTCCGGCCGCGCAACGCTCGTTCGACTTCGTCGTCTGCCTCGGCGTCATCCAGCACACACCCGACCCGGAGGAGACAATCGCCGCGCTCGCGCGACAACTCAAGCCGGGCGGGACGCTCGTCATCGACCACTACACGCACGGGTATCCGGCGAACTTCGCGCAGCGTACTTTGCGAAAACTCTTCACGAGTCTTCCGCCGCGCGCGGCGAAGGCGTCGGCGCTCGCGGTCGCACGCGCTCTCGTCGTGCTGCACAGGCTTTCGTGGAGCGAGGGGCGCGGGCGCTGGCGTCTGCGGCGGCAGTTGCGGAAGCTCTCCCCTCTGATTGATTATTACGAGGCTTATCCGCAACTGGGCGACAAGCTTCTGGCCGAGTGGGCGTTGCTCGACACGCACGACACGCTCACAGACCATTACAAGCACCTGCGCACGGCCGACGAAATCGCGCGCGCGCTTCGCGAGTGCGGACTGCGCGACGTGGAAGTCTCCTACGGCGGCAACGGCGTCGAGGCGCGCGCACGCGCCCCGCTCGCCGAGGGAGCGCGCGAGCCTGAAGTCGAGCGCGCGAGCGCGTGAAGTTAAACCCGGTGAAGTCGAGCCGAGTGAAGTCGAGCTAAGTGAAGACGAGTGAAGTGAATTTGAAGCGGTCGAGTTTTGAGGGCTTGAGTTAAAGACTAATGTGCGGCATCTGCGGAGTGTGGGACGAGGGCGGGCGCGAGCACGCGCGCGAGGTCGGCGCGATGGTCGGCGCGATGAGCCATCGCGGGCCTGACGACCGAGGGCAGGTGCAGGAGTCGCGCGCCGCGCTCGGCATGACGCGCCTCGCCATCATCGACACGAGCGCGGCCGGTCACCAGCCGATGCAGACGCCCGACGGACTCATCACCGTCGTCTACAACGGCGAGATGTACAACTTCGCCGAAGAGCGCAGCACACTCGAACGGCGCGGCGTCGAGTTTCGTTCGACCTCGGACACGGAAGTCGTCTTGCGCATGTACGAGCATTACGGCGACGACTTTCTTCTTCGCATGCGCGGCATGTTCGCCGTGGCCGTCTACGACCGTCGCGGCGGGGCGGGGCGCGAGCGGCTCGTCGTCGCGCGCGACCAGATGGGCATCAAGCCGCTACTTTACGCGCGCGCGTCGGGCCGTCTCGTCTTCGCTTCGGAGCTTAAGGCGCTGCTGGCGAGCGGACTCGTCGAGGCCGAAGTTGACCCCGTCGCGCTCCGGCTGCTTCTGACCTACGGCTCGGTGCATCAGCCGCGCACAATCTTGCGAGGCGTCGCCGCGCTCCCGCCCGCGCACCGTCTCGTCGTCGAAGCGGGACGCGACGCGAGGGTCGAGCGTTACTGGTCGCTCGGCGTCGACCGCCGGCCGGAGCTGCGCGAGCTGCCTTACGAGGAGTTGGTCGGCGAGGTCTCGAAAGTGCTCGACGAGTCGGTGCGCTTGCAGATGGTCGCCGACGTTCCGTTGGGCGCGTTCCTGTCGGGCGGCGTCGATTCTTCATTGCTCGTCGCGCTGATGGCGCGGCACACGGGCGGGCAGCGCGTGAAGACTTTCTCGGTCGGCTTCGAGGACGAGCATCGCGGAATCGACGAGACGGACGACGCCGAGCGGACGGCGCGCTTCATCGGCACGGATCATACGCGCGTCCTCGTCAACGGCCGCGACGTGCGAGAGCGCATCGAGCACATCGCGCGCGGACTCGACCAGCCGACCGTCGACGGCGTCAACAGCTACTTCGTCAGCCTCGCGGCGCGCAGTCGCGTGACGGTCGCCATCTCGGGCACGGGCGGCGACGAGTTGTTCGCCGGATACCCTTGGTTCGGGCAGATGGTCTTGGACGAGATGCGCCGCCGCTCCGAGTCTTCGTGGCGCGCGGCGGCGAAGAGCATTCTGGCGTCGCTCGCGCGGCGTCCCGTCTTCGACCCGCTGCTCGAAGGGAGAGGCGGGGCGCGGCTCGACCGCGTGAGAAGCTCGGCGGGCTTCGTCACGCGCTACGCCTCGACGTATCAGATTTTCGGGACGGACGGCGCGACCCGTCTGCTCGCGCCCGCTTTGCGTCGCGCGGCGCAGGCCGGGCGCTCGCCCCACTACGACCTCGGCGCGGAGGACGAGCTGCCCGAAGGCTCTGTCCTCGAACGTGTCTCGGCGATGTGCCTGCGCGGCTACACGGCGAGCCAACTCCTGCGCGACATCGACGCGGCCTCGATGTCGCACTCGCTCGAAGTCCGCGTGCCGTATCTCGACCCCGTCGTGGCCGACGCGGCGTTGAGTCTCCCCGACGCGGCGAAGATGGGCGCGCCGCCCGACCCCGGTGCGCCCGAGCCGCGCGGCTACCGAGAGGCGGGGACGAAACTGATTTTGCTCGACGTGGCCGAGAGACTTTTGCCCGAAGGGTTCGACCTCCCGCCCAAGCGCGGTTTCGGGATGCCGTTTGAGGCGTGGATGCGCGGGCCTTTGAGAGACGTTTTGACGGACACGCTCTCGGAGAGAAGCACGAGCGCGCGGGGCTTACTCGACGCGCGGCAAGTCGAACGTGTACGGGACGAGTTCTTGGCGGGCGCGCTGCCTTGGTATCAGCCTTGGCTTTTGATGATGCTCGAACTCTGGTCGCGCGAGCTGCTCGACCGGCAGCAAGACGCGCACGAGGGCGCGAACTGCACGGCCGCGCGCGGCGTCGAACGTTCGCGCGACGCGGCGCAAGCAGCCGGATGAACGCTTCGTTTCAGCGCGACGCGCACGCCGGCCGCCCACGCATCCTGTTCGTGGGCCTCGGCGAAAGCTCGCACACGCACTCGTGGGTCGACCTCCTCGAAGGCGCGCGCTTTAACGTCCGCCTGTTCGCGCTGCCGACGGGACTCCCGCCCGACTCATGGCCGGTACGGACTTACGTGACGGCCTATACCGGCGCGCCGCTCGACCCGGCGACGCGCGCGTGGTTCTACCCGCGCAAGCGCGGCCTGCGATTCGCCCGGCGCATCCTGCTCCGCGCGCTCAGTCGCGTCGACGTCAACGGGCTTCAGACGCGCTGGCTCGCGAGCGTCATCAGCGAGTGGCGACCCGACGTCATTCACACGCTCGGACTCGAAGCGGCCGAGTTCTACTTGGCGGCGCGCGAACGTCACGGACTCGAACGAATAGGTAAGTGGGTCTTGCAGACGCGCGGCGGCTCAGACCTCGCGCTCAGTCACTTGAACCCGGAACTGTGGGAGAAGACGGCGCGTGTGTTGCGCGCGTGCGACCAACTGTTGAGCGACAACCAGCAGAACCTGCGCATCGCGCGCGAGATGGGAGTCGGCGAAGAACAGTTCGCGCGGACGGGGACGACGCCGGGGACGGGCGGCATCGACGTCGACGCTCTGGCCGCGCGCTGGCAAGGGCGGCCTTCGGAGCGCGAGCTTGTGCTCGTGCCGAAGGCTTACGAATGCCCTTGGTCGAAAATTCTCCCGGTCTTCGAGGCGCTCAAAATCGCTTGGGCGAGCATGGGCGATGCGTCGCGTCGTTTCCGCGTACACCTTTTGGCCGCGACGCCCGAGACGCGGATGTGGTACTGGGCCTTGCCGGAAGATGTGCGCGCCGCTTGCACGATTGAAGAGCGCCTGCCGCGCGAGCGTGCGCTTGAGTTGATGACGCGCGCGCGCGTGATGCTCGCGCCGTCGCTCGTCGACGGCGTGCCGAACTCGATGTACGAGGCGATGGCGGCCGGAGCGTTTCCCGTCGTCTCGCCCTTGGAAACCATCACGCCCGTCGTCGAGCCGGAGCGCAACGTCTTGTTCGCGCGCAATCTTTATCCGGAAGAGATAGCCGCCGCCCTCTCGCGCGCGCTCACGGACGACGCGCTCGTTGACGGAGCGGCAGAAACGAATCTCGCGCTCGTCCGGCGCGTCGCCGACCGGCGGCGGATAAGAGAGCGCGTCGTGGAGTTTTACGAGTCGCTGGCGGCTGAAGTGAGCAGTTAAAATTTTAAAGTTAAGGGACGTGACATGAACATTCTTGTAACCGGGGGCTTGGGAATCGTCGGGACGGGGCTGGTGCGGGAGCTGCGCGGGCGCGGCCACCGGGTCGTCTCCTGCGACCTCTACCACCAGCCCGACGAAGTCGGCTTCTCCTTAAAGACCGATGTCCGCGAGCCGATGTACGCGCGCTGCGACGTGGGCGAGTTCCGTCAGATGGAGCGTGTGTTCGAGCGGATGGGGCCGTTCGACTACGTCTATCACTGCGCGGCCGAGTTCGGGCGTTGGAACGGCGAGGACTTCTACGAGACTTTGTGGCGCACCAACGCCGTCGGGACGAAGAACATCATCCGTCTGCAAGAGCGGCTCGGCTTCCGCCTCGTACACTTCTCTTCGTCCGAGGTCTACGGCGACTGGCCCGAGCTGATGGCCGAGTCGGTGATGGACGAGTACGAGATTAAGCAGATGAACGATTACGCGATGACGAAGTGGGTCAACGAGATGCAGGTCAGAAACTCCGGCATCCAGTACGGGACAGAAAGCGTCGTCGTGCGGCTCTTTAACACCTACGGGCCGGGCGAGTACTACAGCCCGTACCGTTCGG
>DASUNL010000240.1:0-12211 GCA_036277175.1 Pyrinomonadaceae bacterium
GTGCGCGGGACGTCTTCGAGCACAGGCCGCGCGAGCTGTGCGTCTCGGTCAACGGCCGCCCCGTGGGCGCGCAGAGGGTCGGGTCGGTCGTCAACGAGCAGAAGCTCAACGTCGGCGCGGGCGAGGAGGTCAGCTTCGTCGAGGTCTTCAGCGAGCAGGACGTGCGTCTGCTCTTCCTCGACGTCGAGGGCGAGAAGCCTTCGGGCGCGCGCGGCGCGGCGACGCCTCAGCAGAGTCTCAGCGCGAGCGTCTCATTGAGCGACGCGCGCCGTCTCGAAGCCGTGCTCAGTTTCGACGGCGCGTGGCCGACCGTCCGCGTCGTCTACGACGACCCGACGCTCGCGAGCGTCGCCGAAAGATTCGCGGAGGCGGACGCGCGACACGACGAAGAAGCGACGGCCACCGCCGCGTCTCACGGGCGCGAGACAGCGTCTCCTTCATCATCAACGACACGCGCGCACGATGATGCGAACGCCGGTGCGGCGTCGCCTGCGCGAGCGAAGGGTGTCGTCGCGGCGTGGCTCGCGCGCGTGCTCGGCGCGTTACGACCGCCGAAGTTTTGGCTGAGGCCGGCGACGTTGACGGCGGCCGTCGCGCTCGTCGTCGTCGCGGCCATCTTGCTCACGCGCGTCTACGTCACGCCCGTCTCGGCGGCCGCTCTGCTCGACCGCTCGGCCGCGGCCGAGGAGCGCGCGGGCGCGGACACGTCGCTCGTCCTTCACCGCGCGTTCACGGTCGAGGAGGCCGAGGCCGGGCGCGCTTCGACGCGCTCGCGACTTCGCGTCGAGGTGTGGCAGAGCGCCGCGCGCGGGTTGCGGCTCAGGCGCGTCTACGACCAGCAGCAGAGGCTCGTCGCCGTCGAGCGCGTCGAGGCGAGCGGCGCGGTGACGGTCTTCCGTCGCGACGCCGCGCCCGAACAGTGGGCGGCCTCCGCGACGGCCTCCGCGCTCCTCGAAGCGGGCGAGGCTTGGCGGCTCGACCCGTCGGCGCGAACCTTCGCGGCGCTCGTCCCTGCGGTCGAGCGCGTCGAGGTCGAGGACGGACTCGGCGGCTATGTCCTGAGTTACAAGGCCGTCGAGTCGAACGCCGCGGACGCGGGGGGCGCGCGACTCCTCGGTGCGACCTTGCGACTGAGCAAGGCAGACTTGCGCGCGACGAATCAGACGCTCCTCGTCGCGGGGCGCGAAGGCACGGCGCGCGAGTATCGCTTCATCGAGAGCGCATACGAGCGCGTGCCCGCCGGGCGCGTCGAGCCGAAGGTCTTCGAGCCGGAGGCGGAGCTCGCGGGCGGGCGCGTGGCGTCCGTCGAAGGCGCGATGAAGGACGCGCTGAATGAAGATGTGACATCGTCTTCGTCGAACGACGCGCAGTCGCCCGCGCCGACGCAGTCGGGCGTCGCGGTCGCCTCCGCCGAGCTTGAAGTCGAAGTGACGCACTTGCTCAACGGGGTCAAAGCTAATCTCGGCGAACAGGTGAGCGTCGCGCGCACTACAGGAGGACAACTGCGTGTCGAGGCTCTCGTCGAGACCGAGGGGCGCAAGACGGAAATCCTGCGCGCCCTCGGGCCTGTTCTCAATCACCCGGCCGTCCTGCTCGAAGTGGCGACGGTCGCGGAGCGCGCGGCGCGCACAGAAGCGAGGGGGGCGACCGTCGAGAGTGAAGTTGAGGTACGCGCCGGGCGGATGCCCGCGTCCGAGGATTTGCGACGCTACTTGTCAACGCGCATCGCGGGCGACGAGCGCATCGAGGACGAGGGAAGGCGACTCGCGGGACGCGCCATGTCGCGCTCGCGTCAGGCGCTCCGGCATGCGTCGGCTTTGAAGCGTCTGGTCGAGAGGTTTTCGCCGGACGAGGTGCGCGCGTTAGACAGTGAGGCGCGCGCGAAGTGGCTCGCGATGGTGCGCGAGCACGCGCAGGCCGTCGGGCGGGAGGTCAGGGCGTTGAACGGGGAGCTTCGCCCTGTCTTTCAGCCTGCGAGCGCGCAGGGGGCTGGTTCGGCGAGCGCGGCCGTTGACACGCGCGGCGCGGCCGACCGCCTCCTGCGCTTGAGCTACGAGCTGGACGAGTCGGTGCGCTCGGCCTTCACCGTCTCGACCGGCGCGGGCGGCACGGCGCGCGTCCGCTCGACGCGCTTCTGGCGTGCGCTCGCCGAGGCCGAAGGACTTGCTAACTCGATTCAGGCCGCGTACAGGCAGTAGACGGAGAAGCTTTCAGCAATCAGCAATCAGCGTTCAGCTTGAAGACATCGAGTGGCATTTAAGTCCAAGCTTTCAGAAAACAAGCGCGTGTCGTAAAAGGAGAAAAGCTGAAAGCTGAACGCTGATTGCTGATCGCTTTAAACTTATGCCCACCGCCTCGCATCGCAGAACGGCCGCGCTGGCATTCGCTCTCGTGGCACTCGTCGCGCTCTCGGCGCGCGTCGCGCCCGCGCGCGCGCAGACGGCGACGGCGACGCTCGGCGGGTCTGTCTTGGACGAAGCGGGCGCAGTCCTCCCCGGCGTCGAGATAACCGTCCTCAACTTGAGCACCGCGCTCGAACGACACGCGACGACGAACGGCGAGGGCGTCTACGTCATCCCTCTGCTCCCGCCCGGAAGCTACAACGTGACGGCCGCGCGCGAGGGCTTCACGACGGTCGAGCATCGCGGCGTGCGTCTGAGCGTCGGCGACCAACTGGCGCTGCGCATCAAACTGAAGGTCGGCGAGATAGGCGAAACCGTCACCGTCTACGACCACACGGACGCGGCCACGCGCGAGTCGGCCGCCGTCTCGACGGTCGTCAACCGGCAGTTCGTCGAAAACTTGCCGCTCAACGGCCGCAGCTTCCAGACGCTTCTCGAACTCGCGCCGGGCACAACGCTCACGCGCGCCAGCTTCAACGAGCAGGGACAATTCTCCGCCTCGGGCCAGCGCGCCAACGCTAACTATTTCACCGTGGACGGCGTCTCCGCGAACGTCGGCGTCTCGGCGGGCGCGTCGCCGGGTCAGGCTGCGGCCGGGAGTCTGCCCGCTTTGACGGTGCTCGGCGGGACGAACAACCTCGTCTCGGTCGAGTCGGTCGAGGAGTTTCAGATACAGACTTCTTCCTTCGCGCCCGAGTACGGCCGCACGCCCGGCGCGCACGTCTCGGTCGTCACGCGCGCGGGGACGAACGAGTTTCACGGCGCGCTCTTCAACTACTTCCGCAACGACGCGCTCGACGCCAACGACTGGTTCGCCAACTCGCGCGCCTTGAGCCAAGCCGCGCTCCGGCAAAATGATTTCGGCGGCACGCTCGGCGGCCCCGTGCGCCGCGACCGGACGTTCTTCTTCGCCTCTTATGAGGGCTTGCGTCTCAGCCAGCCGCAGGTCGCGCTCTCGGACGTGCCGACGCGCGAGGCGCGCGCCCAAGCGCCCGCGCACCTGCGCCCCTTCCTCGAAGCCTTTCCGCTGCCGACGGGCGCGGCCACCGGCGCAGGCTTCGCCGAGTTTGCCGCCAGCTACTCAGACCGCTCCGCCTTCGACGCGGCGAGCCTGCGCATAGACCACATCGTCTCCGACCGTCTGACGCTCTTCGGCCGCTACAACTTCTCGCCCTCGCGCACCACGCAACGCGGCGGCGCGAGCGCGCCCGGCTTCACCGGCCAGAGCCTCAACAACGTGAGCCGCACCTCGCTCGACACAGAGACCTTGACGGCCGGCGCGACCTTCGCGCCCGCGCCCGACCTCTTAAACGAGCTGCGCTTTAACCTGAGCCGCGTGAGCGGCACGACCTCGCTTTCGCTCGACGACTTCGGCGGCGCGGTCGTTCCACCGCAAACGCTTCTCGCGCCCCCGTTCGTCTCGCCCGACTCGTCAGGCTTTCAGTTCGCGCTGCGCGGCGGCGCGAACTCGGCCTTCGGGACGGGGCGAAACGTCCGCAACCTCCAACGCCAGCTCAACGTCGTCGACAACTTCTCCGTCATACGCGGCCGGCATCACTTAAAGCTCGGCGCGGACTACCGGCGGCTCACGCCCTCTTACGGCCCGCTTCGCTACTCGCAGTCGGCCGTCTTCGGCGACGCCACGGCGACGGGCGTCACGGCGATGTTGACGACGGGCCGCGCCGCGCTAGTTAAGGTCATCGCCGAGGCCGAGCCGCGCGTCCCCGTCTTTACGAACTTCTCGGCCTACGCGCAGGACACGGCACGTCTGTCGCCGCGCCTCACAGTCACCTACGGGCTGCGCTGGGAGTTGAACCCGCCGCCGCGCGAACAGTCGGGGCGCGACCCCTTCGCGGTCGAAGGTCTTGAGGGCTGCGGGGGCGGCGTCGTCAGTAACGTCTGCGTGGGGCGCGCGTGCGTGTGCGAGCGACTGCGGCTCGCGCCGCGCGGGACGCCGCTCTGGCGGACGACCTACGCGAACTTCGCGCCGCGCGCGGGTGCGGCTTATCTGCTCTCGCCCACGCGCGGCACGACCCTGCGCGGCGGACTCGGCATCTTCTACGACCTCGGCACGGGCCAAGCCGCGCAGGCCTTCGGCAGCGTCTTCCCCTTCGTCAAGGAGAAGGCCCTGACGAACGTCAGATTCCCGCTCGACCCGGCGCAGGCCGAGCCGCCGCCGGTCAACCTCGAACCGCCCTTCGGTCAGGTCTACGCCTTCGTCCCCAACCTCAAGCTCCCGCTCACGCTCCAGTGGAGCGCGACAATCGAGCACCCGCTCACGACGCGCGACCCCGTGTCCGTCTCTTACGTCGGCGCGCACGGTCAACGCCTGCTCAGGCAGACGGCGCTCGTCAACCCGAACCCGAGCTTCGCGCTCGTCCGACTGACGAACAACAGCAGCGCGAGCGTCTATCACGCGCTCCAACTTCAGTACGCGCGCCGTCTCTCAACGGGGCTTCAGGCGCACGCCTCCTACACCTTCGCGCGCTCGACCGACGACGACTCGGACGACTCGTCCGGCCTCCTCTTCCCGAACGCCACCGACCCGACGCGCGACCGCGGCCCCTCGACCTTCGACGTGCGCCACTCGCTGACGGCCGCCGCCACCTACAACCTCCCCAACCCCTTCCGCTCGAATCGCGCTCTCGACGCCCTCGCGCGCGGCTGGAGTCTCGACGCCATCTTTCGCGCGCGCACGGCCGCGCCCGTCAACGTCTACACCACGACGGGCGCGCTCGTCGGCGACCTCGTCACCGCGCAGCGACCCAACGTCATCGCGGGCGTGCCCCTCTACGTCGAAGACCCGCGCGCGCCGGGCGGACGCCGCATCAACCCCGACGCTTTTGAAATCATCAGCAACGGTCAAGAGGGCACGTTCGGCCGCAACGCCCTGCGCGGCTTCGGCTTCACGCAGCTCGACGCTTCGTTGCGTCGTCGCTTCCGTCTCTCCGAGCGACTCGACCTGCAACTGCGCGCAGACGTTTTCAACGTCTTCAATCACCCGAGCTTCGGCGACCCCGTGGGCGACTTAGCCAGCCCGCACTTCGGCACGAGCCGGCAGACCCTCGCGCGCAGCCTCGGCACGGGCGGCGTCAACGGCGGTCTGAGTCCGCTCTATCAGGTCGGCGGCCCGCGCTCGGTGCAACTCGCCGTCAGGCTTCAGTTCTAAAGGTATAAAATGGGAGGACGCATGAAGGTGAAAAGTGTCTCGTCAAAGATAATCAGGCCGTTGCTCGCGCTGCTCGCTCTGTCGCTCCTCGCGGGCGGCCCACGTTCCGTTAGCGCGACGACCATCATCGTCCACGAGCGCCTCTTCTACGCGCTGACCGACACGAACAAGATTCTGACCTTCGACATCCACACGCCGGGAACCATCGACCGCACCGTCAGCATCACGGGGCTGCAAAGCGGCGAGTCGATTCTCGCCATCGACGTGCGCCCCTCGACGGGCCAGCTCTACGGACTCGGCAGCACGAGCCGACTCTACCGGCTCAACCCTTTGACGGGCGCGGCGCAGCAGGTCGGTAGCGCGCCCTTCTCGCCCTCTCTCGGCGGCGACGATTTCGGCTTCGACTTCGACCCGGCGGGCGGGGTGATTCGCGTCGTCTCCGACGACGAACAGAACCTCCGCCTCAACCCCGACACCGGCGCGGCCGCTGCCGACCCGCCGCTCGCCTACGCCACGGGCGACGCGAACGCGGGCGCGAACCCCAACGTCGTCGCGCTCAACTACGTCACCATCACCGACGAGCACGGCACGTCCTCGACGGCGCTCTACGGCGTCGACACCGACCTCGACACGGCCGTCGTCATCGACAACCCGGCCACGGGCACGCTCCGCACGCTCGGGCCGCTCGGCACAGATGCGCCCGAGGACGTGGGCTTCGCCAACGCGCAAGGCACGGGGCTGCCCTTCGCGCTGATGAAGGAGGCGGGCGAGCAGCGCCCGGTCATGTACCTGCTCCACCTCCTGTCGAACTTCCCCGAGATGCCGGCGCGCGCCGTCAGGCTCTCGCCCATCAACACGACCGAAACCATTCGCGGCTTGGCCGTCGGACGCCTGTCGGGGACGTTCCAGTTCGCGCAGGCCGAGCACCGCGTCGTCGAAGAGGCGACGAGCGTCCGCGTCGTCGTGACGCGCACGGGCGACATCTCGCAGGCGGCCTCGGTCGATTACATCCTCAGGTGCGACCCCAACGCGCTCGTCCGTTGCGAAGCCGACCGGCAGGCGTCGCGTCTCTCGGACTTCACAGACCGCGTCGGCACGCTCTTCTTCGCGCCGAACGTGACGAGCCGCAGCTTCGCCGTCCTCGTCAACGAGGACTCCATCGTCGAAGGCCCGGAGGGCGAAACGGTCGTCTTCACGCTGATGAACCCTACGGGGAACTTCGGCGTCACGACGCCGCTCATCTCGAAGCTCGTCATCGAAGACGACGACGCGCCGGGCGCGGCCAACGTCATCGACGACGCGCGCTCGTTCGTCCACCAGCACTACCACGACTTCTTCGGGCGCGAGCCCGACGCCGCAGGGCTTGCCTTCTGGGTCGCGCAGATAGAGTCGTGCGGCGCGGACACGGCTTGCGTCGACGCGCGCCGGCAGAACGTCTCGGCGGCCTTCTTCCACTCGCGCGAGTTTCAGGAGACGGGCTTCGTCGCCTATCTCACGCACCACGCGGCGTTCGCCACCGGCGAGCGTCTGAGTCTGCACGACTTCCTCGCCGACCAAGGGTTGTTGAGCGACGGTGTCATCGACGGCGAGGCCGGGTCGGAGGCGAAACTCGAAGCCAACAAGCGTTTCTTCTTCGACGCCTTCGTCTCGCGCCCAAGGTTTCTCGCCGCCTACCCGCCCTCGCTCACGCCCGCCGAGTTCGTCGCCGCGCTCGACGCGCGGGCGGGCGGCGCGCTCAACGCGCAGGAGCGCGAGCATCTCGCCAACCTGCTCTCGACGGGGGCGACGACGCGCGCCGAGGTGTTGCGCGCCATCGCCGAAGACGCGGACGTGCGCGAGAGGGAGAAGCGTCGCGCCTTCGTGCTCATGCAGTACATGGGTTATCTTCGCCGCGCGCCGAACGAGTCGCCGAACACGGACTTCAGCGGCTTCAACTTCTGGCTCCAGAAGCTCAACGACCACGGAGGCAACTTTGTCGCGGCCCAGATGGTGCGCTCGTTCCTCGTCTCGGGCGAGTACCGAGGGCGCTTCGGGCAGTAAACGTCCGCGGCCGTCTAAACTTTAACTTTCAAGCTCCCCGCCAAACTTCGTAAAGGGGATTGCACCTCGTATGAGAGAGTTCGTTCACACGTTCGCCCTCCGCGCGTTCGTCTTCGGCGCGTTTGCCGTCATGTTGTTGGCCGCGCCCGCCGACGTCTCGGCGCAAGAAGAGCGGTTCGAGCCCTTCGTCCCGCGCCCCGACCAGACGCAGGCGCGCGTCTGGACGTCCGGCCCGACGGCGCACGCGCGCGTCACCTTCACCTTCCCGACGGGCGGCTACCGCGTCGTCGACTGGGGCACGGTCGAGCGGCAGGGCAACGCCATCTCGGTCGACATCAAGGTCGAGCGTTGGACGGGGCTGACGACGCAGGCCCTCGTCATCATCGAAAACTTCTACGACCTCGGCGCGCTCGCGCCCGGCACTTACACCTTCACGGTCAAGTCGCGCGGCGCGGACGTGCAGCGCGTCGAGTTCGACCCGGCGCGCATCGCGGAACGTTGGGAGGATGTGTCGCTCGCGCGCGACCGCGTCGGCCACGCCGTCTTCACCGTCCGAGGCGTTACGTTCGCGCGCGCGCAGCTCTTCTTCCCCGACACGGGCCACCGCGTCGCGAGTTGGGGGCCGCTCGTCCGCGCGGGTAACGACTTCTCCGTGACCGTCCGCGTCGAGCGTTTCACCGGGCCTTCGCAGACGAAGACGACGACCGCCGAGCAGGTCTTCGTCCTCGGCGAGAACCTCCCGCCGCGCGAGACCTTCACCTTTACGGTCAGGTTCCCCGACGGCGTCGCGTGGTCGAGCCACGCTTGGACGCCCGAGGGGCAGCGCGTGCCCTTAGCGAACGCGCTCGAAAGCCCGCACTACTTCGTCCGCCAGCAGTACGTCGATTTCTTCGGGCGCGAGCCTGACCACGCAGGGCTAACCTTCTGGGTCGCGCAGGTTACCGCGCATTGCGGCATCAACCCCGCGTGCGCGGGCCTTCTGCGCAACAACACGTCGGGCGCGTTCTTCCTCTCGACCGAGTTCCGCCAGACGGGCTACTACGTCCAACGCTTCTACCGCGCGGCCTACGGGCGCACCCCGTCGTTCGCCGAGTTCATGCCGGACGCGCGCGCCGTCGGGCGCGACGTGGTCGACGGGCGCGAGGGCTGGCGCGAGACGCTCGAAGCGAACAAGCAGCGATTCGCCTCGGAGTTCGTCGCGCGCCCCGAGTTCGTCGCGCGCTACCCTGAGACGTTGACGCCCGAGCAGTTCGTCGACGCGCTCAACGCGAACACCGCGAGCGAGGCGGGCGGCGGCCGTAAGGCGCTCTCGGCCTCGGAGCGCGACGAGCTGGCAAACGCCCTGCGCGGCGGGGCGGCGACGCGCGCCGGAGTCCTGCGCCGTCTCGTCGAGGACGCGGACTTCGAGGCGTCCGAGCGCAACCGCGCCTTCGTCGTCATGCAGTACGTCGGGTATCTTCGCCGCGACCCCGACGAGGCGGGCCTGTCCTTCTGGCTCGGCAAGCTCAACGACCACGGCGGAGACTTCCACGCCGCCGAGATGGTCAAGTCCTTCCTCGACTCCTCCGAGTACCAAGGGCGCTTCCGCTAATGGGCGCCGCAGCCGCGACCGTTCGATAGCCGCGCGCGTAAGCGCGGAACGTTAACAACACAAACATGACGAAGCCCCGGAGGGGCGGCACACGTCGTTGATTGACGTGCCGCCCCTCCGGGGCTTCTGGTTTTTTATTCGCGCTTTACCCCGCGCTCACGCACGGGGCTATCGAACTGCCGCCGCTCCGCGGCTACTTTGTAAATAACTTTTTACATCGACATGTCGTATTCTGAGGCGCGCGGGGTTGTGCGGAAAAGTCGGGCGCGGGTAATCTCCAACATCCGCGCTAAAACCCGAGGAGGTGACCAGTATTCAGGCGACTTTACAGACCAGAATCGAACAATCGCGGGCCGCGCTCGACGCTTGGGTGCGCGAGGTCGTCGCGTGGCACTTCAGCCCCGAGACCGGCGCGCCCTTCTGGCTCGAATACGCGCGCACGCTCGACTGGGACCCGCGCCGAGAGGTGCAGACTTACGCAGACCTCGCGCGCTTCGGCTTCTTTCAGGACGAGTGGCTGCGCGGCGGCCCAGTCCGCCGCTGGGTCCCGCGCGGACTCGACGGCAAACCCATCTACGTCTTCGAGACCGGCGGCTCGACGGGCGTGCCGAAGTCGCGCATCAGCAGTGAAGACTTCCGCATCGACTACGAGATGTTTAGCGAGACTCTGCCCGACGAGTCCTTCCCGAAGGGCGCGGACTGGCTCTCTCTGGGGCCGACCGGCCCGCGCCGACTCCGACTCGCCGTCGAACACCTCGCGCAGCACCGTGGCGGCATCTGCTTCGCCGTCGACCTCGACCCGCGCTGGGTCATCAAGCTCTTGAAGATGGGCGAAGGGCGGATGGCCGAGGCTTACAAGCAGCACGTCGTCGAGCAAGGCTTGACCTTGCTGCGCGCGCACGAAAACATCCAGTGCCTTTTCACGACGCCGAAGCTGCTCGAAGCCCTCTGCGAGAAAATTTCTTTAAAGAAGGCGGGCATCAAGGGCGTCTTCTGCGGCGGGACGGAGATGACGCCGCAGTTTCACCGCTTCGCCGTCGAAGAGCTGCTCGAAGGCGCCTACTTCGCCGCGACCTACGGGAACACCTTGATGGGCCTCGCGGTGCACAAGCCCCGCGCCGAGGGCGACCCCTTCGACATCATCTACTACCCGCCCAGCCCGCGCGCGGGCGTCGAGGTCGTTGACCCCGACGACCCCGAGCGCATAGTCGCCTACGGCGAGACGGGGCGCGTGCGCCTGACGACCTTGACGAAAGAGTTCTTCATGCCGCGCTTCCTTGAGCGCGACGAGGCCGAGCGCGAGCCGCCCTGCGAAGAGTACCCTTGGGACGGCGTGCGCAACGTCCGCCCCTTCTCGCGCCTGCAAGCGAACGTCGTCGAAGGAGTCTATTGAGGAAGCGTTCAGCGTTCAGCTTTCAGCCCACGGCTGCCGCCGACGGGCGGGCCGCCGCTGGCAAACGAAACTTACTTGCTCTTGGTTTGGCTGAACGCTGAACGCTGAACGCCGAGTGCCATCTTTATGCTTCATATCCCAATCTTGCGCAAGGGCGAGCCGTATCGGAGTCTCGACGTGGCGCGCGCGCCGCACCACCGTACGCGCGAGCCGTTCGTCGAAATCAGTCAGGCCAACGTCGGATTGATTCGCCGCGACCTGCTCGACCAAGAGACGCCGCGCCGCGCGCTCGAACGACTCGCGGTCGCCGAGTTGCTCGACGTCTGCGCGCGCGCCGCCGAAATCTTCATCAACGACGCGCTGGCGGTCGGCGACTCGTCGCAGACGCCCGACGACTACGTCCGCCAAGTCTCTGCGACGACCGGTCTGCCGCACGCGCTCGCGCGCCGCAACATGATGCGCGTCGCCAACGTCATGACCAACATGCCGAGCATCTTGGGCGGGCTGACGCGCGGCCTCGACCTCTCGATTCTCGACCGGGGCTTCGGAGAGCATCAGGGACACGCCGTCAGCTTCTTCCCGCGCGGCTCGTCGCTCGGCGTCGTCTTGCCGAGCAACTCGCCCGGCGTCCACGGCCTCTGGGTTCCGGCCGTCCCGCTCAAAGTCCCGCTCGTCTTGAAGCCCGGCGGCGCGGAGCCTTGGACGCCTTACCGCGTCATACAGGCGTTCGTGCGCGCGGGCGCGCCGCCCGAGGCGTTTAGCTACTACCCGACCGACCACGCGGGCGCGGGCGAGATTCTGAGACGCGCCGGGCGCGGGATGGTCTTCGGCGACGCCTCGACCACGGGTCAGTGGAAGTCAGACCCGCGCGTCGAGATTCACGGGCCGGGACTCAGCAAAGTGATCTTGGGCGACGACTGCGCCGACGACTGGGAGAAGTACTTGGACGTGATGGTCGCGTCCGTCGCGGAGAACGGCGGGCGCTCGTGCGTCAACGCCTCGGGCGTGTGGGTGACGCGCCACGCCGACGAGATTGCGGAGGCGCTGGCCGAGCGTCTGTCGAAGATTGTTCCGCGCGCGGCCAACGACGAAGAGGCCACGCTCGCGCCCTTCGTCGACCCGCGCGTCGCCGCTTCAATCAACGCGACCATCGAAGGCGGGCTAACAACGCCGGGCGCGCGCGACGTGACGGCCGAGCATCGAGGCGCGAAGGAAAGACTCGTCGAGTTTGAAGGTTGCTCATACCTTCTGCCGACGGTCTTGCGCTGCGAGTCGGCGTCGCACGCGCTCGCCAACCGCGAGTTCCTGTTCCCGTTCGCGAGCGTCGTCGAAGTCAAGCCCGAAGAGATTCCCGAGGCGCTCGGCCCGTCGCTCGTCGTGACGGCCATCACGGAGGACAAGGAGCTGATTCGACGCCTCGTCGCGTCGCCGCTCGTCGACCGGCTCAACATCGGCCCCGTCTCGACGATGCAGATAGCGTGGGATCAGCCGCACGAGGGCAACCTCTTCGAGCACCTCTACGCGCGGCGCGCGCTCCAACGCGCGACCGCGACGGGCGCGTGACGGTGAAGTGTGCGGCGATGAAGATTCTCTACATCACGGCCGGCGCGGCGAAC
>DASUNL010000241.1:0-5264 GCA_036277175.1 Pyrinomonadaceae bacterium
CATCGGCATGATAGGGCATATCAAAGACTTCTATCGAAACCCTATCATGCACCCCGAAGAGACATTAACGGCCGATGATGCGCTTTCGCTTTACTACACCTGCCTGAGTGCGATTGTGCAACTAGACGCGGCTATTCAGTCGCTTTCAGCGGGGGGCGCGGCAGCGCCATCCCCGCCTTCAGGTTCGACACCTTAGACGTTACTGGTCGGCACTCGCGCCGAAGTTCACGTCAACACCCAACTCGTACATGGACTGTACGACGACGCACAAGTTATGACAGAGCACCTTGCACAGCACTTCGTTGGTTTGCGCGACTGTCGTCTTGCTTCTAAGGCGTTCGCCGAACTTTCTCTTGACCATGCTGAACGTACATTCGACGTTACTTCGCTTGTGGTAGTGGCGCATGAACTCGTCCTGATTCGCCATGTCTTATAGACGCCCGTCGAAGGGTCAAGGCCACAAACGGGCGGGCGAAATGAAGAGGGCCGCGACTCACCATGAGTCGCGGCCCTCTCGATTTGTCGAAGTTGGCGGGGGCGTTAGCCGAAGATGTCGCGCACCTTGTCCATGAGACCTTTGTCTTCGAGGTCGCGGTCTTCGATTTGCGCGAGTTGTTCGAGGAGGCGTCGCTGCTCGCGCGTCAAGGTGGTCGGCGTGATGACCGTCACGGCGACGAAGAGGTCGCCGCGCCCGCGTCCGCCGAGCACGGGCATGCCGTTGCCCTTGACGCGGAAGACCGTCCCCGTCTGTGTGCCCGCCGGAATCTTCAACTGCTGCTGCCCTTCGAGCGTCTGCACCGTTATCTCGGAGCCGAGCGCGGCCTGCGCGAAGGTGACGGGGACGGACGAGTAGAGGTTGCTGCCCTGCCGCTCGAACTGCTCGTGCTCGCTGACGTGGATGACGACGTAG
Source organism: Pyrinomonadaceae bacterium (assembly GCA_036277175.1). Classification (GTDB taxonomy): domain Bacteria; phylum Acidobacteriota; class Blastocatellia; order Pyrinomonadales; family Pyrinomonadaceae; genus DASQDT01. Next base: position 911 of record DASUNL010000241.1, read on the forward strand.
AGGTCGCCGGAAGGGCCGCCCTGCGTCCCGGCCTCGCCCTCGCCCGCGATCCTCAGACGCGACCCCGTCTCGACGCCCGCCGGAATCTTCACTTCGAGGTTCTTCTCGCGCTCGACTCGCCCCGCGCCCTTGCACGCCTCGCAGGGCGACTTGATGACGCGGCCCGTGCCGCGACAGTTGCCGCACGTGCGCGCGACCGAGAAGAAGCCCTGTTGATAGCGCACCTGCCCCGCGCCCGAGCAGGTCGCGCAGGTTTCGGGCTGCGTGCCCGGAGCCGCGCCCGTGCCCTTGCATGCGTCGCAGTTCTCAAGACGCGGGATGCGCAGTTGCGCCGTCATCCCCTTGGCCGCGTCTTCGAGCGTCATCTCAAGGTCGTAGCGGAGGTCTGCGCCGCGCTGCGCGGCCGTGCGACGCGAGCCTGCGCCGCGCCCGCCGCCGCCGAACATGTCGCTGAAGCCGAAGAGGTCGCCGAGGATGTCTTCGATGCCGCCGAAGCCGGCCGCACCCCAACCGCCCGCGCCGCCGGCCGCCGACGAAACGCCTGCGTGGCCGAAGCGGTCGTAGCGCGCGCGCTGCTCGGCGTTCGAGAGCACGCTGTAAGCCTCGGCCGCCTCCTTGAACTTCTCCTCGGCCTCCGCGTCGCCCGGATTTTTGTCTGGGTGGAAGCGGACGGCCACCTTGCGGTACGCGCTCTTAATCTCCTGCTCGCTCGCGCTGCGGGCGACGCCTAAAACTTCGTAATAGTCTCGTTTGCTCATAATTCAAATGACGAGTGACAAATGACGTGTGACCAGTCAGAGCAAATACTAACTTGTCACACGCCGCTTGTCACTCGTCACTGTTTCAAAGTCTGCTGTTGGGTTCTTCCGGCTCCTGAAGCGACGTTTCGACCGACTTGCCCGAGCCGGCCGAAGGGTTGAGCATCGCCGTCGCGAGCTGCGCGGCGAGGCGCTCGACCGCCTCCTGCACGCGGCGTATCTCCTCGTCGTCGTCCGACTTCAAAACCCCTTCGGCCTCCGTCAGGATGGACTGCCCGGCCTGCCGCTCGTCGGGCGTCAGCGACGACCCAAGCTCGCGGTAGGCGCGCTGCGTGTTGCGGACGAGGCTTTCGAGTCGCGTGCGCTGGTGGATGACTTCCTTCATCCGGCGGTCGGCATCGGCCGAGGCGCTCGCCTCCGAGATGAGGCGCTCAATCTCCTCGCCCGTCAGGCCCGAAGTCGGCGTCACCTTCATCTGCTGCATGCGCCCGCTCGTCTTGTCCTGAGCCGAGACGTTGAGGATGCCGTTGGCATCGACCTCGAAGGTGACTTCGATCTGCGGCCCGCCGCGCGGGCTGGACGGGATGCCGACCAGCTCGAACTTGCCGAGACTGCGGTTGCCGCGCGCCACCTCGCGCTCGCCTTGGAGGACGTGAATCTCGACGGTCGATTGATTGTCGACGACCGTCGTGAAGACCTGACTGCTGCGCAGAGGGATGGTCGAGTTGCGTTCGATGATTTTCGTGAAGAGCCCGCCGCGCGTTTCGAGTCCGAGGCTTAAGGGCAAGACGTCTAACAGGACGATGTCTTTCACGTCGCCCGTCAGGACTCCGCCCTGTATGGCCGCGCCCATGGCGACGACCTCGTCCGGGTTAATCTCGGCCGAAGCCTCGCGCCCGAAAATCTCTTTGACCGTGCGGGCGATGATGGGCGAGCGCGTCTGCCCGCCGACGAGGAGGATTTTGTCGATGTCGCTCGGCTGGAGCTTCGCGTCCCAGAGCGCCTTCTGGCACGGCTCGATGGTCTGCTCGACGAGGTCGCTCACCAGCTGCTCGAAGACCTCGCGCGTCAGTGCCTTGCTGAAGTGCTTCGGCCCCGAAGCGTCGGCCGCGATGAACGGCAGGTTGATGTTCGTCTCCGTCAGGGAAGACAGCTCGCACTTGGCGCGCTCGGCCGCCTCCTTCAGGCGTTGTAGCGCGAGGCGGTCTTGGCGCAGGTCAATCCCGGTCTCCTCTTTGAACTGCTCGGTCATCCAAGAGATGATGCGCTCGTCGAAGTCCTCGCCGCCGAGAAAGGTGTTGCCCGAAGTGGAGAGCACTTCAAAGACGCCGTCGCTTAGCTCCAGCACGGAGATGTCGAAGGTTCCGCCGCCGAGGTCGTAGACGGCGACGCGCTCGGCCTCGCTGCGTCCAAGTCCGTAGGCGAGGGCGGCGGCGGTCGGCTCGTTGATGATGCGTTCGATTTTTAGTCCAGCGATGCGGCCGGCGTCCTTGGTGGCTTGGCGTTGCGCGTCGTCGAAGTAGGCGGGGACGGTGACGATGGCCTCGGAGACGGCTTCGCCGAGGAAGTCTTCGGCGGCGGCCTTGAGGCGTTGCAAGACGATGCCGGAAATCTCCTGCGGGCTGTAGACGCGCCCCTGCACCTGTATCCGCGCGTCGCCGTTGGTCGAGTCAACAATCTCGAAGGGCACGGTCTCGCGCGAGCGTTGCACCTCGGGGTCGTTGTACTTGCGCCCGATGAGCCGCTTGACGGCGTAGACGGTGTTGGCCGCGTTGGTGACGGCCTGCCGCTTGGCGATTTGGCCGACGAGGCGTTCGCCCTTGTCGGTGAAGCCGACGACCGTCGGCGTCGTCCGCCCGCCCTCTTTATTCGGCACGATCTGCACCGCGCCGCCTTCGAGCACGGACACGCAGCAGTTCGTCGTCCCCAAATCTATCCCGACAACTTTTCCCATAGCAGTTGTAAGCCCGTGAATAGTGAATCGTAAATCGTGAATCGTCGTTGACGAATGCTCAAGCCGAACTGGGCATTACAAGTCGAAAATCGGACGAACTATTTACGATTCACCATTGACGATTCACTGTCTGACGGCCACTTTCACCATCGCCGGCCGAATCAGCTTGTCGCCGACGCGGTAGCCGCGGACGAGCTCGGCCGTCACGGTGTCAGGCTCGAAGCGGTCGGTCTCCTCGGTCGCGACGGCCTCGTGGATGTGCGGGTCGAAGCGTTCGCCGACGGTCGGGACGGGCGAGACGCCTAAGGATTCGAGTACGCCGTTGAGCTGCTTGCCGATTAGCTCGACGCCTTGCAGGAAATGGCGAAACTCCTCGGACTCGTGCGACTGGACGCTCGCCTCGGCGTCGAGCGCGCGGCGCAGGTTGTCGAGCACCGGCAGGAGCTTCGAGACGATTTCGCCGACGAGCCGGTTGTAGGTCTCGCCGCGCTCGCGCTCGATGCGTTTGCGGTAGTTGTCGAAGTCGGCCTGACGCCGCGCCGCCGTGTCCGTCAACTCCTGACGCTCCGACTGAAGCTTCTGCAACTCGGTCTCGACGCGCTTCAACTCCGCCCGCGTGGCGACCAACTCGGCGAGCGCCGGGCCGGCGTCGAGCGAGCCGGTCGTGCGCCCGGCCTCACGCGCCGAAGCCTCGGGCGCTTCCGCGTCGCTCTCGCGGTGCGAGGGGTTCGTGTCCTGATCCTCGCGCCGCTCGGGCGTCTCGGAGGGTTTGGGGCCGCCGGCCACGTCCGCGTCGTCGGCCTCCGACGTGCGCTCGCCCTCGCCGCCTCGGTCGATGCGCCGCTGCATGTCGGTCTCGCCCTCGTAGGAGGATTCGCGCCCAAGCTCTTCGGGCGTCGGCGCGCCTTCGGTCGTCTTGTCCTCGCCGCCTTCCGCGCCCGCGTCCGAAGAGGCGGCGGGCGTGGCGCGCTTCGCCTCGTCGTCAACGAAGCGGACGGGAATGCGGCTCGACGTTCGTCTGTTCTTGTTCATCATGCAGGTTCGTTAACCCCCCGTGCCCGATGCCGAAGGGAGGCGGCCCGGAGCAGCCTCCCGCCCGGTCAGGAACTGCTCGCCCCGGTCGTCAGAGGCGCGCGGCCTCCTCGCGCAGCATGCGCTCGACGAGGCGTGCGATGTGGCTGACGACCGCCATCGTGCGCGCGTACTCAAGGCGCATCGGCCCGACGACGCCGAGCGTGCCCGCGCCGCCCTCCGAGAAGCGATAGGGCGCGGTTATCAGCGCGCAGTTTTGCAAAGAGGGCGCGGTGTTCTCGCGCCCTATGACGACGTGCACGTCACCGAAGACAGGCTCGTGCGCGATGCACTCGTTCAGTATCCGCACGAGCCGCGACTTGGCCTCGAAGGTGCGGAACAGCTCGCGCAGTCGCTCGATGTCGGAAAAATCCGGCTTGGCTAAAATGTTCGACGCGCCCTCGACGTAGACCTCGCCCGCGTCCGACTCCTCGCCTCCGAGACTGCGCTCGCAGAGCAACACGGCGTTGCGCAGGAGGCGGTCGTAGAGCGCCTGCTCCTCGCGCATCATGGCGAGGATTTCGGAGCGGATGGCTTGCAGGCTCTTGCCCGAGAACTCCGCGTTCAGGTA
>DASUNL010000242.1:0-12976 GCA_036277175.1 Pyrinomonadaceae bacterium
TGAGTAAAGCGTTCGTGTCCGAATTCCAATATCTCAATGATGGGTTCGTCCCTCTGCTCCATAAGAATTAGGAAGTCTGAAAGGGCCAGCGCCAGAGAAGGCTTATCAATCCAAGAGGCGTCTACTTTTTCTCCACCGAGCACGCGAAATTTAGGCTGCAAATAGTTTAGACATTTATCAATAGCCTGCTTCATCGTCAGCCGCTCGAACGGCCGCCCGAAGTCTATTCGGTCGTCGCCGTAGCGGACGGTCGTGCTGCCCGTGACTCTCTGTACCACGGCGCGGAGCATCTGTTCCCAGAAGTCCATCATGCCGTTCACGTCCATGTAGGCGCAGTAGAATTCGAGCATGGTGAACTCGGGGTTGTGCGTGCGGTCGATGCCCTCGTTACGGAAGTTGCGGTTGAGTTCGTAGACGCGCTCGAAGCCGCCGACGAGCAGTCGCTTTAAATAAAGCTCCGGCGCGATGCGCGCGTAGAGGTCGATGCCGAGCGCGTTGTGGTGCGTCTTGAACGGCCGCGCGGCCGCGCCCGAGGCGAGCGGCGACAAGATAGGCGTCTCGACCTCGACGAAGCCGTGCTCGTCGAGGTATCGGCGCATCTCGCGAATCATGTGCGAACGGCGCTCGAAGACTTCGCGCGACGTGAGTTCTTCGGGGTCGTCGTCTTCGGTCTTGACCTTGAGACTACCGGCGAGCAGGTCGACGTAACGCTGGCGCTGGCGTATCTCGGGGTCGCTGACGCCGTGCATCTTGTCGGGCATCGGCAGGAGCGCCTTCGACAAGAATTTGAGCGTGCGGACGTGGACGCTCAGCTCGCCCGTCTTCGTCACGAAGAGGAAGCCCTCGACGCCGACGAAGTCGCCGTGGTCGAGCAGTTGGAAAAGACGCCAGCCGCTCTCCTCCTCGTCAATCACTGCGCCCGTGTCGTTACTCACGGCGCGCGAGTCGTCGCGGCGGACGTAGATTTGCAGGCGCGAGCGGCCGTCCGAAAGATGCACGAACGCGGCCTTGCCCATCACGCGCGGAGGCGTGGCGAGACGGCCCGCGACGCGGACGTTGATTTTGTTCAGGCCCTCGTTGACGGGCGCGAGGTCTTCCGGCGTGGGCCGCTCGCCGCCCTCCACCTTCTTTTCCAGCGCGTCGAGGGACGCGGAGAAGTGGGGGCCGCCGACGATGCGCGCGAGCGTGTCGCGGTCGCAGAGCGCCGTGACGGTGTCCTCGCCCTCGGGGTTGGCGGCGACGTCCGTGCGCTCGAATTTGCTCGGGTAGGCGTTGCCGACGAGGCGTCGAATCTCTTCGAGGTGCTCGCGGCGCGCGCGCGTCTGGTCGTTCTCTTCGATGACGTGTGACAGGCTCATAAGGGTCTTCGCTGGCGATAGGCCGTAAATCATAAACTGTAAATCGTCAATCGTAAACGACCGCCCCGCTTTCTTTACGATTGACGACTGACGGTTTACGATTGACGAAATCGAAATGAGCGAAAAAGTTTTGTCGGGTCTGGACGAGGTCTTGCGCGCGCGCGAGGAGCTGCGGCGCGCGGGGAAGCGTCTGGTCTTTACGAACGGCTGCTTCGACCTCTTGCACGTCGGGCACGTCCGCTACCTGAGCGCGGCGCGCAGGTTGGGAGACGCTTTGATGGTCGCCGTCAACAGCGACCGCTCGGTGCGCGCGCTGAAAGGCGAAGGTCGGCCGCTCACGGGCGAGGCCGAGCGCGCCGAAGTCTTGGCCGCGCTCGAAGCGGTGACATACGTGACGGTCTTTGACGAAGACAGCCCGCGCTCGCTCATCGCGCGCGTGCTCCCCGACGTGCTCGTCAAAGGCGGCGACTACCGTCCGGACGAGATACACGGCCGCGAGGAGGTCGAGCGCGCGGGCGGCCGCGTCGTCTCGCTCCCGTTCGTCGAAGGCGCATCGACGACGGGCATCATCGAAAGAATCAAAGAGGTGACGAGTGACGAGTGACGAGCAAGCGGTCAGCGTTCAGCTATCAGCATTCAGCTTTGAGAGAGCAGACGAGATAAAGTGTTGAATCGCGGTTGCCGTCCGGGTCGCGGCGGACGGCCGTGGGCTGAATGCTGAACGCTGATTGCTGAATGCTTCTTTAAGTTATGAGTAGGCCGGTCGAGTCGTTTTCGTTGTTGGGTGGCGTCGCGCGGCGCGTGACCGAAGGGCCGGAGTTTCGCCGGCTCGCGGCGGAGGTGCGCGCGGGGGCGCGTGTCGTCTCGGTCGGCGGGCTGACTTCTCCGGCGGCGCGCGCGCTCGTCGTCGCCGCGCTCGGGCGCGAGACGGGGCGGCGTTTCGCCGTCATCGTGCAGGCGAACCGCGAGCTTGAGGCTTGGGAGCGCGACCTGTCTTTCTGGTCGGGCGCGCTCGGCGGCGCAAAGGCGTCGCGCGACGTTGAAGACGAAGACGGGGACGCGGACGCGGACGCGAGCGGCGATGCGCGTCGGGCGGGCGCGCGTGAAGGCGACGGGCTGGGCGCGCGTGACGAGGACGCGAGGGTGCTGACTTTGCCCGCGTCCGAGAGCGACCCTTACGCGGGCGCGTCGCCGCACGCGGAGACTTTGGAGCGGCGCGCGCTCTCGCTCTGGCGCTTGGCGCACGGGCGCGGCTCGCTGTCGCTTCTTTCGGCGCGCGCGCTCGTGCGGCGGACAATCGCGCCCGCGCGGCTCAAGGAGGCGGGCGCGATTCTCAGGCGCGACGAAGACTTCGCGCCCGAGGAGTTGGTCGAGCGGCTTCTCTCGACCGGCTACGTGCGCGAAGACCCCGTGGGCGCGGTCGGCGAGTTCAGTTTGCGCGGCGGCATCCTCGACGTCTGGTCGCCGGGCGAGGACGCGCCCATGCGCGTCGAGTTCTTCGGCGACACGGTCGATTCGATTCGCAAGTTCGACCCGGAGACGCAGCTCTCGGTCGCGCAACTGCGCTCGGCCGAAATCGTGCCGATGCGCGAGTACGCCGTCTCGGCGGGCGACTTTCGCCTGTGGGCCGAGGCCGCGCGCGAGCGTTTCACTGACGACCGCTACGCGCGCGCGCTCAAAGACCGAACGGTCTTCGCCGAAGAGGGTGAAGACTTCCCCGGTTGGGAGTGGCTCATCCCGCTCATCCTCAACACAGACTCGTGCGCGCTCGACTACTTGGGCCGCGAAACGGTGCTCGTCATCGACGAGCCGGCGGGCGTCGAACAATTTCTAGCCTCGACCTACGAGACGCTCGCCGCGCGCCACGCAGAGACGGAAGCGGCCGACGAATTGGGACTCCGGCCCGAAGAGCTTTACCTGACGGCCGACGAGCTACGCGCGCGTCTCACAGATTCGGCGCGCGTCGAGTTTCGCGCGTTGGGTCGCGCGGCCGCCGTCGTTGATGAGAGATTCGCTGGTGAGAGTGAAGAGCCGGCGGCGCGGATAGGGCGCGCGCGCGCGGCGTCGAAGCCTCTGTTTCTGTTCCCGGCCGTCGAAGAGGCTTTGGAGGTTGAGCTGCGTTCGCTCCCCGCGCGTCGCTATCACGGGCGCATCCCAGACCTCGCGGCCGACGCGCGTCGCCGTCGCGTCGAGGGCGGCGCTTTGACGCTCTTCGCGATGCCTTCGCCCGGCATCAGCGAGCGCGTCGGCGAGATGCTCGCCGACTACAACGTCTCCGCGCGCGTCGCGCACGCGGGCGAGGCGGCGGGCGCGGGCGTCGCGCTCGCGGAGAACCTTCACGCGGTCGTGGCGACCGGCAGACTCTCGGGCGGCTTCGAGTTGCCGGAGGCCGCGCTCGTCGTACACGTCGAGACAGACTTGTTCGACGAGGCGAGCGACGCGGGCCTTGAGCGACGCGCGCCGGGGGCGACGGCCGACAGGCAGAAGGGGAGGGGCAAAAGACAGAAGTCGAAGACGGCCGCCTTCCTCTCCGACTTTCGCGACTTGAAGGTCGGCGACTACGTCGTCCACATCGACCACGGCATCGCGCGCTTCGGCGGACTTCAGACGCTCGACCTGCAAGGCCGAAAAGGGGAGTTCATGCTCCTCTTCTACGCCGAGGAGTCGAAGCTCTACGTGCCGGTCGAGCGGCTCGACCTCGTGCAGCGTTACTCGTCGGCCGAGGGGCACGAGCCGCAGCTCGACAAACTCGGCGGACTCGGCTGGCAGAAGACGAAGGCCCGCGCCAAGCGCGCGATGCGCGACATGGCCGACGAGCTGATAAAGCTCTACGCCGAGCGCAAGCTCGTCGGCGGCTATGCGTTTGCGGGCGACAGCCCTTGGCAGCGCGAGTTCGAGGACGCCTTCGAGTACGTGCCGACGCCCGACCAAGACACGGCCATCGACGACGTCAAGCGCGACATGGAAACGGCGACGCCGATGGACAGGCTCCTTTGCGGCGACGTCGGCTACGGCAAAACCGAGGTCGCCATGCGCGCGGCGTTCAAGGCCGTGATGGACGGAAAACAGGTCGCGGTCTTAACGCCGACGACCGTGCTCGCCTACCAGCACTACGACACCTTCCGCGCGCGCTTCGCCGCCTTCCCCGTGACCATCGAATTGCTCTCGCGCTTCCGCTCAACGAAGGAGCAGAAGGAGGTCGTGCGCCGCGTCGAGGCGGGCGAAATAGACATCGTCATCGGCACGCACCGCGTGTTGTCGAAAGACGTGGGCTTCCGTGACTTGGGGCTGGTCGTCGTCGACGAGGAGCAGCGTTTCGGCGTCGCGCACAAGGAGCGCCTGAAGCATTTGAAGAAGCGCGTCGACGTTTTGACGCTCTCGGCGACGCCGATTCCGCGCACGCTCAACATGAGTCTCATGGGCCTGCGCGACATGTCGGTCATCGAGACGCCGCCGCAAGACCGCCTCGCCATCCAGACGCAGGTCGTGCAGTTCTCCGAGTCGGTCGTCAAGTCCGCCGTCGAGCTTGAGCTCGGGCGCGGCGGTCAGGTCTTCTTCATACACAACCGCGTCGAGACGATTGACACCATTGCCGCCCTCGTCCGCCGGCTCGTTCCGGCAGCGCGCGTCGCCGTCGCTCACGGGCAGATGAACGAGAAGGAGATGGAGCGCGTGATGCTCGATTTCGTCGCCTTCAAGTACGACGTTCTGGTGGCGACGACCATCATCGAGAACGGGATAGACATCCCCCGCGCCAACACCATCATCATAAACCGTGCCGACCATTACGGTTTGTCGCAGCTCTACCAATTGCGCGGCCGCGTCGGGCGCTCGAACCGCAGGGCTTACGCCTATTTGCTGATCCCTTCGGAGGCCGAACTCACTCCGATTGCGCGCCGCAGGCTCGCAGCCATACGCGAGTTCTCAGACCTCGGTGCGGGCTTCCGCGTCGCGGCCCTGGACTTGGAACTTCGGGGCGCGGGCAACCTCTTGGGCGGCGAGCAGTCGGGGCACATGGACGCCTTGGGCTTCGATCTTTACACGCAGATGCTCGAACGCACCGTTGCGGAGCTTCGCGGCGAGGAGGTCGAGGACGAGACGGGCGTCTCGCTCAATTTGGGCGTCGACGTCGCCATCCCCGACGACTACATCTCCGACATGGGGCAGCGTCTTCGGACTTACAAGCGCGTCGCCTCGGCCCGCGACGACGTGACGCTCTCGGAAGTCCGCCGCGAGACGGAAGACCGCTACGGGCGTCTGCCGGAATCGGTGATGAGACTCTTCGAGTACGCGCGTCTGCGGCGCGCGGCCGAAGATGTCGGCGTCGTCTCGATTGACCGGACGCCGACGGGGCTGGCCTTGAAGTTGAAAGAGGACGCGCGCGTCGCGCCCGAACGCCTGCTCGCGCTCGTCGGACAGCCCGGCGGCGCGGCGAGCTTTAGCCCGAGCGGCGTCTTGCGCGTCGAGCTGGACGACGAGGGGCGGGAAGACCCCATCGAGGCGGCCCGCCGCACGTTGCTCGAAGTGCGCGCGGCGGATTAAAATGTCTTTTCTCGACGAGTCAGGAGATTCGCACCCTTTAGGCCCACGAGCCTTCCACTGAACCTTCCCCGCACAGAAGTTTTTTATAAGGAGTCTGAAAGCTGTGAACTTTATTCTACGCGCCCGCGCACTGCCGTCCACGTTCGGCGCGCTCGTCCTCATGCTCGCCCTCACCGCCCCGGCCACGGCACAGGAAGAGGCCGCGCCCGTCGTGCTCGACCAGCCCATCGCGCAGGTCAACAACGACGTGATTATGCTCTCCGACCTGCGACGCGCCATCCAGAGCATCGCCGAGGGGATGGCCCAGAACGAGTTTAAGGAGCTGATGGCCGCCCGCACGGCCAACGTCACGAGCGCGGCCGAGGCCGAGTCCATCGTCAGCTCCGAGCGCCAGCGCCTGATGCCGGAGTTGATGACGAAGCATCTGGCGAAGGCCGAGGAGCGCAAGGCCGAGATAATCGTCGGCCTCATCAACGAGGAGCTTCTGCTCCAGCGCGGGCAAGACATCGGGCTGGCCGAGGACATCGAGGCCGAGGTCAACCGCGAGATGCTCCGCGTCGCCAACCAGAGCGGCATCAAGACCATCCCCGAGCTTGAGGAGGCGATGCGGCGCGAGGGGCTTTCGCCCGACGAGGTGCGCCACTCGCTCCGCCGCGGCTTCATGCGCGAGGCCGTCTTCGGGCGCGAGGTCGACTACAAGGTCTACAACGCCATCACGCGCGACGAGGCGACGAAGTACCACGCCGCCAACCGCGACAAGTTTCACAGCGTCACCATCTCGGAAATCTTTTTGAGCCTCGCCGGACGCCCGGCGGCCGAGGTGCAGAAGACGGCCGCGCAGCTCGCCGCGCAGGCGCGCTCGGGCGCGGACTTCGGCGCGCTCGCCGAGAAGCATTCGGAGCGCGAGGTCAACGGGGTGCGCGTCGCGCCGAAGACGAAGGGGCGCGTCGAGGAGTCGGACGGGAAACTGCGCCGCCTCTTCCTCTCGGAGCTTAGCGCGGAAGTGTCGAAGGCGCTCAAGCCCCTGAAGGCCGGCGGCATCTCCGACCCCGTGCTGCTCGACGACGGCTACTACATCTTCAAAGTCCACGAGACCGACGACGCCTTCAACGAGACGCACGTCCGCAACGTGATGACGTTGGAGCGCCGACAGAAGGAGCGCGAGGCCTACGTCCCGCGCCTGCGCAAGGAGGCCTACGTCGAGATCGCCGAAGAGTACAAGGCGAGCGTCCTGCCGCTGCTCACTAAGAACGACCCGGCCGCCCCGCAGAAGCTCGAATCCTCGGAGAAGCCGCAGGAGAAGCAGAAGCCGTAAATCGTCAATCGTGAATCGTCAATGGAAGTAGAACGAAGCCCGGCGCGAGTCGCACGACTCACGCCGGGCTTCTACTCAACTACGATTCACGATTGACGATTTACTATTCACGTCCTTTATGCGTCTCGACCTTTATTTGCGCGCGAGTCGTCTGGTCTTGCGGCGGAGCGTCGCGCAGGAGTTGTGCGAGGCGGGCGCGGTACTCGTCAACGGTGCGACGGCACGCGCCTCGCGCGCCCTGCGCGTGGGCGACGAGCTGACCCTTCGTCGTCGCGGTCGCGCGACGACCGTCCGCGTCCTCTCACTCCCAGAGACGAAGCAGGTCGCGCGCTCCGCAGCGCCCGCGCTCTACGAAGTCATCGCCGAAGTCAAAGAGACCGATGATGCGTGAAAGCTGAAAGACGGGCTTCAATGGTCGTCTCTAAGAGGTATCCGCGGAGCATCCCACCGAACCCTGAAGGCGACGCGCCTCGCCGTCCGTCTTTCGCCCGCTCGCGGTAACGTTTTGCCCCTCCGGTTGTCCCGAAACGGGACGCCCCCCGGATTCAACAGAGCCCGACACGCTTCTATGTCGCGTCTCGCGAAAGCGGTACGCGATTTGCCAAACGTGGCTTGAAGGTAGTCGGGTTTGTAACTCCTCAAGGACAGTTTCCGGCCGAAGCGGGGAAGGCGAGTTTTATGAACATCCTTGGAAACTTCTTCACGGACGATCTGGCGATTGATCTCGGGACGGTCAACACGCTCATCTACGCGCCCGAGCGCGGCGTCGTTCTAAACGAGCCGTCGGCCGTAGCCATTCACAAGTACACGGGCGAGGTTCTGGCCGTCGGCGGCGAAGCCTACAAGATGCTCGGCCGCGAGCCGAAGGACACCGAAGTCTTCCGGCCCATCCGAGGCGGGACGATTAACAACTTCGAGGCCGCCGAGAAGATGTTGACGAGCTTCATCCGCCGCGTGCTCGGCAGCAACCACCGGCGCAGCCACATGGTCGTCGGCGTCCCCGGCTCATCGACCTCCATCGAACAGCGTTCAGTCCGCGACGCGGCGCGCGACGCGAAGGCCACGCGCGTCGACCTCGTCGACGAAGGCTTGGCCGCCGCGCTCGGCGCGGGCCTCAGCGACGAGGACGAGCGCGCGCACCTTGTCGTCGACATCGGCGGCGGCACGACCAACATCGCCATCGTCGCCTCGGGCGCGGTCGTCTCCTCGACGAGCCTGCCCGTCGCCGGCAACGCGATGGACGAGGCGATTCGTGATTACGTGCGCGGCAAGTATGAGATGCAACTCGGCGAGCGCGCGGCCGAGCAGTTGAAGAAGGATTTGGGCGCGGCGGGCGACGCGGGCGACGCGGGGGCGAAGATGGAGGTCATCGGCAAACAGGTGACGGACGGGCTGGCGAAGGTCGTCGACGTCTCGGCCGAAGAGGTGCGCGAGGCTTTGGAGCCTGTCTTGGCCGAAATCGTCGCCGGGGCGCGTAAGGCCATCGAGGAGTCGAAGCCCGACGTGACGGCCGACATCTATCAGACGGGATTGATACTGACGGGCGGCGGCGCGCTCCTGCGCGGGATGGCGGAGCGACTTCAGAAGGAGCTGCGTCTGCACGTCGCCGTCGCGGAAGACCCGCTCGCGGCCGTCGCGCTCGGCGCGGGACGCCTCCTCGCCGACACGGAGAAACTCCACCGCGCGGCCATACGCGAGGACGTCCCCGTCTGGGAGGCGCAGGAAGAACTCGTCGTCAACTGGTAAGGTCAAAAGGCAAAAGTAAAAAGGTAAGAGGCAAAAGTGAAGACGGGCGACACGCTGTCCGTCTTCACTTTTGCCTTTTTACTTTTGCCTTTTGCCTTATTTGTTCCTGCTCACCAGAGTCCGTTCGTCCTCATCTTCCGCGCTCGCGTCCAAAGCCTCCGCGTCTTCGAGTCGAGCCGCCGCGTCCGCTTCGGCGGGCGGCAAGGTCGGGCGCGCGCGCTCGCGTTCTTCGACACGCAAAGGCCCGCGCTCGTCTTCGAGCGGCGCGGCGGGCAGGAGCGCGAGGCCGCCGACGTAGAGCGCGAGCGTGAAGAACGAGATGTAGCCGGTGGCGGGCGCGTGGGCGGGCGCGTCGAGCGTGCCGAGCGTGACGCCTTCGAGCGCGACGCCCGCGAGACGCTTCAAGAGTCCGCCGCCCGGCTCGTACAGAGACGCGAGCAGCAGGTGCTTGAGCACGAACGCCGTGGCGAAGAGGAAGGCGAGCGAGCGCAGCGTGCGGCGCGCGTCGAACGGCGCGGGCAGGTAGCTCCACAGCGTCCAGAGGAAGAAGAACGAGAACATCCAGTGGAGCAAACCGCGCTCGGGCAGCACCGAGTTGAAGGCTTGCGCCGACGCGAAAAAAAGCGCGCCGAGCGTGAGCGCGTGCGCGACGTTCGTCAAAGGCGAGTGCCGCGCGTCGAGCCACGCGCCCAACTCGACCATACGCCCGCGCACGGCGAGCAAGACGAGCAGCACGGCCAGCACGAGCGTGATGAGCGGCGGCGCGACGAACTCAAGCGCCCCGCCTTCGGCCGCGACGCGCAGTCCACCCAACAGCGCGACCGTCAGAAACAGGGTCGGCAGCAAAAGGTAGCGCACGAGCGCGCGATTCCTCGAAGCGTCGTCGGTCATTTAATTAACGTCGGTTGCTAGTCTCTCACTTCCGCTCGCGGAAGACTTTGAACGGGTTGAAGTCGTCGAGCGTGCGCTCAAGTCCACGTTCAAACTCGGCCTTCAGCTCGGCCGCCGTCCGTAACTTCAACTCCGGGTCTTCGACGGCGAGCGCGCCTTCGGGGGCGAGCGCGATGGCGTGGTTCACCGTGTCGAGTCCCTGTCGGAAGAGCGCGTCGTCGCTTGAGAGCCGCCCCCAGCCTTCGCGGTAGAAAGCGTAGGCGACGTAGAACTGCGTCCGCGCGTCGCGCCGCGCGGGGTCAGCCCGCCCCCACTCGTCGCGCGCGGCCGCGTACTGCTCGCGCCCGAACAACTCGCGCGCCGCGCGGAAACGCCCCTCGTCAACCTCGTAAGTCCCGGCCGCGACGCTCGCCCGCGTCGCGACTTCCGTGACGCTTTGCGGCTCGGTCGCGTAGAGCCAGACGACGAACGACGCGAAGAGAATCGTCCACCCGACCCCGACCGATTGGATGAGTCTGTGCCGCATTGTTATAATCCCGTGCCTCGGCCGCGCGCCCGCGCCCGTTCGCTTAAATCGACTTTTGAAGAAAAGGATAACTCATTTCAGCCATGAAGACATTATTCGCCGCCCTCGCACTCGCCGCCGCGCTCTCGCTCGGGACTGCCGCGCAGGACTCCAAACAACACACGCACGCGGACAAGCACGCGGACAAGCACGGACAGAAGGGCGCGCACGCCGAGCAGCACGGCGACGAGGCGGGCGAGACGCAGACGGCCGCCGAGGCTCTGCGGGAGGGCAACGGACGCATACGTCGCGGCGCGGCCATCGGCAAGTCGCCCGTCGTCGCGTTCACGGACGTTCTGAAGGAGCCGAAGAAGTTCGCCGACCGCGCCGTCGTGGTCGAGGGCGTCGTTGAGCGCGTCTGTCAAGCGAAGGGCTGTTGGGTGCAAATTGTGCCCGAGGCGGGGGCGACCGAGAGCGTGCGCGTCACCTTCGACCACAAGTTCTTCGTGCCGAAGGACGCCGACCGGATGCGCTTCCGCGCCGAGGGCAAGTTCGGTGTCAAGTACCTGACCGAGGACGAGGCGACGCACCTCGAAGGCGAGGGCGCGCGCCTGCGCCGCGACAAGGACGGCGAGGCCACCGAGCTGACCTTCCTCGCCACCGGCGTCGAGCTTTGGAAGTGAAGAAGCGTTCAGCGTTCAGCATTCAGCGGTCAGCCGGAAGAGCGCAGAACTTAAAGTTGGTCGTCGGTGACGACATACGTGACGGCGAACGCCGTGAGCTGAAAGCTGATTGCTGAAAGCTAACAAGTGATGAAGCCTTTTAAGATTAGAGACGTGCTGATTAGCCCGCCGCTCGTTTTGTCGCCGATGGCGGGCGTGACCGACGTTCCGTTTCGCGCGTTGCTTAAACGTCGCGGCGGCATCGGCCTCACGGTCTCCGAGTTCATTTCGGTCGAGGGGCTGACGCGCAACAACCCGAAGTCGCGCCGGCAGATGCGCTTCTTCGACTACGAGCGGCCGTTCGCCGTGCAGATTTTCGGCGGCCAGCACGAGCGTATGCGCATGGCCGCCGAGATGGCCGAGGAGGTCGGCGCGGACATCCTCGACGTCAACTGCGGCTGCCCCGCGCCGAAGGTCGTCAAGCACGGCGGAGGCTCCGGCCTCCTGCGCGACCTGCCGCGACTCGAAAAGATTCTGACCGAGATCAAGCGGGCCATCACGATTCCTCTGACCGTCAAGATTCGCGCGGGCTATTACGACTACCGCATCAACGCGGTCGAGACGGCGCGCGTCGCCGAGGCGTGCGGCGCGGAGCACATCGCGCTCCACGGGCGCACGAAGGAGCAAGGTTACAAGGGACGCGCGAACTGGGATTTGGTGCGGCAGGTGAAGGAGGCGGTGAGCATCCCCGTCTCGGGGAGCGGCGACGTCTTGACGGTCGAGGACGCCTTCGCGCGCTGGCGCGAGACGAATTGTGACGGCATCCTCATCGGGCGCGGCGCGATGGCGAACCCTTGGATTTTCCGTCAGGTCGCGGAGTCGCTCAAAGGGCTTGAGCCTTACCGGCCGACGCTCGAAGACAAGCGCGCCGTCCTGCTCGAATACTTCGAGCTTCTGCGCGCCGACATGCCGGAGCTTCCGGCCATCGGCCGCATGAAGCAGTTGGCCGGGCAGTTCACGCGCGGCCTGCCGGGCGGCGCGCGCTTCCGACAGGTCATCTACCACTCCCACTCGGTCACGGAAATCCTCGACCGCATCGCCGACTACTTCGAGACCGTCCAAGCCGGCCGCCCATACCTCGGCGAAGGCGGCACCGAAGAACCCGAAGAAGCCCCCGCCCTCGACTCCTGCGAAATCACAGCCTAACGCACGTCATCTCAAGTGAGATACTAAACGAACAGATTTAGTCAGGCGCTTTCACAGTGAAGGAGGGTGAGCGCGAGCGGCCGGGAATGTTATTAGGTGCCCTGCTTCTCACCGAACAGCGTTAAATGCAGTCTTGTAGAGTAGTTGTAGCCGGACGCAATCACTTTATCGATGATGGCTTGGCCGGTCTGAGCAACGGCCTCCGCTGTCCGGCCGCGCGGCATTATCCAAATCCTTTGGGCGGCGATTCCGAAACGCTTTTGTAGGGATTCGATTTCCTGAAAGTCCTGCTCCGAATCGGCCACAAACTTCAGGACTACTTGAGGCGCGTCCAACAGACTCTCCAAGGCGTCGACGATTCTGACCGACGGCTCCATCCCGGAGTTTGAAAGCTTAGGTGACACAACCACGAGCGAGCAGAGTTCCAGAAACTCACGTGGCGGAGCGATAGTCCCATTCGTCTCAAACTCAAACTCGATGTTTTCAGACACGGCGCGCAACCCTCTCATTACGGGGAGCAACGCCTTGTGTTGCAAGAGCGGCTCGCCTCCCGTGAAGATTACCCTGTCAACGCCACGCCCCCTGATTACCTCCACCAACTCTTGGGCTGATAACTTAATCTGCCATTCCGACCTGTTATAGATTATGTCGTCCTCATGCTCACGCTTCGAGTTCCATCTCCACGTGTAAGCGGTATCGCACCACCGGCAGAATAAATTACATTCAGACAGTCGGACGAAAAGAGACAACA